>CAIWWN010000078.1 GCA_903916355.1 uncultured Burkholderiales bacterium
GATGCTGACACGTATTTCAAAGGCCATTCAGGGAGTGGCCTTTTTTTTGACGGTGTTGAGTTGCCATCACGCTTTGGCTGCACCTGATGCGCTTGCCGGCAAAGTTAAAGCGCAAGTCTGTGCGGCTTGTCATGGCGAGGGCGGAGTGTCCTCTTTGCCTGGCTTTCCGCACTTGGCTGCTCAACCGCAGTTGTCCATCTTCTATCAACTGCTGCAGTTTCGCGATCAACGCCGCAAAGGTGGTGGCATGGAGGCCATTGCCGCAACGCTGAGTGAGCAAGATATGCGTGACATTGCGGCGTACTATGCCGGGTTGCAGGCACCGCCCCCTGTTGCGGGGGGAAGTACAGAAAAAATCACGCGTGGTCAGCAAATTGCTCAACAGCAATATTGTTCTTCATGCCATGGCGCTCAGCTCCAAGGGCAAAAACATGTACCGCGCTTGGCGGGTCAATCGAGTGAATATTTTGTGAGTCAATTGCGCAACTTGCGCAGCGGTGCCCGTGCCGACATGGATGGCACGATGATCAGTGCGGCGCGCAGTTTGACAGATGAAGAAATTGAAGCCATGGCCGTCTACGCGCGCAGTCTGCCTTGAGGTTTTGTGGGAGAATCGATCCACACTCAAGCCGCGACATTGAGTGCTTTCCAAACGCGAATTGCCGCATAGGCATCATTGGCAGCGTAGACCAGTTGCGATTCGCTCAATCGGACATTGGCCCAATTGCTGGTGGCCGCTTTCTTGGATTTTTGAAAACGCTGGTTGAACAGCACCGCCACAGCACCTTTGACCCCCATGTCTTTGCGGTAACCGCGTTCGCGAAACACGGTGTTGAGTTCCAGAATACCTTCGGGCTCGATGCCCAGTTTGTGGATGATGCGCCTGCGGTCATCGCCCAGCCCAAACCCAGCTTTGGTGATGCCGGCATGGGCCAGTAAGTCGGCAGCCACGGCACGGCATTCGGGCTCATGCAATTGGAACACCCACGCCCGTTCGCTGGTGGCCAGTTGCAACACGTGCGGCCCATCCGACGCTTCGCCCACTTTGAAGGTGGGTTTGGACTCTGTGTCAAAACCCCAGGCTTGCATCATCACCAGTTGCTCAAAAGCTGCGTGTGCCTGATCACCTGTATTCACCAGCGTGATCCTGTCCAATCCCAGTCTCTCAAAGGGGGGCAGTAGGGCTATCGCATCTTTGTCCGGGGTCAGTTGGTGAGGTGTCATGGCACTTGGCTTGAATGATCAAGCCTTGATGATCTCACGCCAGGATCTTTCTTAAACCACGATCGGATTGAGCGCGCCGTCCATGCTCATGCTGATGCCGGTGATGTAACTGGCTTTGCTCGAAGCCAAAAACACCACGGCATTGGCCACTTCTTCGGGCGAGGCCATGCGCCCCAGTGGGATACGTGCGACCGCATTGTGCAAAACTTGTTCGGGGCTGATGCCTTGTACGCGTGCGTCCGCGGCCAGACCTTCTTGCAAGCGATCTGTGTAGGTGAGCCCTGGATTGACCGCATTCACACGGATGCCTTGGGGGGCATAAGCCACAGCCAAACCAGCGCTGGCCAACATCAGCGCTGCGTTGGCCGCGCCGCCAGGGATATGGATCGGACTGGCCACTTTGCCGCCATTGCCCACCACGTTAACGACGCTGCCTTGACCGCGCGCGGCCATGCGTTTGATGACCGGATCAATCATGTGGATGTAGCTGAAGTATTTGGCCTGCATGGCATCGGCCCACGCTTGTGGGGTGAGTTCTGCCGCTGGGGTGCGTTTGGCTGCCCCTGCGGAGTTGACCAGCACATCGACTGCGCCCAGGGCGGCTTCGGCTGCATTCAGCGCGCTCACGGCGGCTTGCGCATCGCGCAGGTCGCCCGCACAAGTGAATATGCGGTCCGAAGCAAAGTCCTTTTCCAGGGTTTGCCGCGCAGCAGCCAGATTGGCCGGATCGCGTGAAACCAAGCTGACCTTGGCACCCTCGGCCAAAAACGCCTGCGCGCAAGCCAGGCCAATGCCTTTGCTGCCGCCGGTGATCAAGATGTGTTTGTCGTTCAGGTTCAAGTCCATGGGGGTCTCTATGTGTGAAGTGGTTCAATGGGTTTTGTTATTTAACCATTGAACACATCGGTTGCACACAGCAACAGGACGGCCAGCGTCCCACGGGTGACCTCCGCACCTTGGACCCCTGAACGCCCAAACCCTGCGCCCATTCTGAGGACTGGGGGCAGACTACAGGCCGGCTTGAGACACAAATTTGGGGTTCAGGTAAGCAGTGAGCGCTTCACTTCCCCCTTCGGATCCATAGCCAGAATCTTTGACCCCGCCGAATGGCGTTTCTGGCATGCCCAAGCCCAAGTGGTTGATGGTGATCATGCCGGTTTCAACTGCGGATGCGACTTGTTGTGCGGTTTTGGCCGATCGTGTCCAGGCGTAAGCCGCCAAGCCGACTGGGAGTCGATTGGCTTCAGCAACGGCGTCATCGAAGCTGGAAAACGGGTTGATGATGGCCAGCGGACCAAAGGGTTCTTCATGCATGGCTCGCGCGTCTAATGGCACTTCGCTCAATACGGTGGGGGCCCAAAAATTACCCTCGCGCTTCAATCGATCACCGCCCACTTGCACTGCACTGTGGTGTTCGCGTGCATCAGCGATCATGGCCTCCATGGCCGATAAGCGGCGAGGGTTGGCCAATGGCCCCATTTGGGAGTTGCTGTCCAAGCCGTTGCCAACTTGCAAGGCACTTGCATTTTGGCTGAAAGCTTGTACAAATTCTTTGTAAACCCCCTCTTGGACTAAAAAGCGGGTAGGGGAGATGCAGACTTGGCCTGCATTGCGAAACTTGGCCATGGCCATGGTTTTGGCGGCCGTGGCGACATCGGCGTCGTCAAAAATGATGACCGGGGCGTGCCCCCCTAACTCCATCGTCATGCGCTTCATGTGTTGGCCCGCTAAGCTCGCCAATTGCTTGCCCACCACAGTGGAGCCGGTGAAAGAAATTTTCCGAATCGCCGGGTGCGCGATCAGGTAGGACGAAATCTGCGCCGGATCGCCGAACACCAAGTTCACAACACCGGCAGGCACGCCTGCGTCTGCAAATGCGCGGACCAGTTCGGCGGGTGAGGCTGGTGTTTCTTCGGGGGCTTTAATCACCATAGAGCAACCCGCAGCCAATGCCGCAGACAGCTTGCGCGCGATCTGCACGATGGGGAAATTCCAAGGGGTGAAAGCCGCAACGGGCCCCACGGGTTCTTGAACGACCAGTTGATACACCCCTTCTTGACGTGCCGGGATCACGCGTCCGTAGGCTCTGCGGCCTTCTTCCGCAAACCAGTCGATGGTGTCAGCGCCGGCATTGATTTCCATGCGTGCTTCGGCCAAGGGTTTACCTTGTTCTTGGGTCATGAGTTGGGCAATCAGTTCAATCCGATCGCGCAGCAAGGTGGCCGCTTTGCGCATGATTTTGTAACGCTCAAATGCGCTGATGCGGCGCCACACCTGAAAGCCGTTGGCTGCAGCTTCGGCAACTTCTTGAAGGTCAGGTGCTTCTGCGCAGGCCACTTCGCCAATGGGGTGGCCCGTTGCCGGGTTGTAAACAGGCAATGCGCGTTGCGTGGCGCCTTCGCGCCAGTGACCGTTAATGAACAACTGGGTGCGAGGATAGGGGATGGTCATGGGTGGACTTTCAAGAAAGGGTGATGGAGTTTGCGTCGGTCAGGCGCGAGCAGCGTCTTCGCGAATCAACGCAGCGCCTTTTTCACCAATCATGATGGCTGCTGCATTGGTATTGGTGGAGACCATGCGGGGCATGACGGAGGCATCCATGACGCGCAGGCCTTGAACCCCTTGGACCCTTAAGCGGGCATCGACCACGGCGTTGGGATCGTCCCCCATCCGGCAGGTGCCGACGGGGTGGTACACGGTGCCCCCTTTTTGGCGGGCAAACTGTTCCAGTTGGGCCGCGGTGATGACCTCGTTGCCTGGAAAGTATTCTTCGTCGGTTTTGAGGTCTTTGAATGCAGGTTGGTTGTAAATGTCACGCAATTGCTGCAAGCCTGCGACGAGAACCCGCGCATCTTCGGGTTCTTGCAAGTAGTTGGACACGATGCGGGGTGAGGCAAAAGGATCCGCCGATTGCAATTGCACCGAACCGCGCGACAAGGGGCGGCATTGGGTGACTGAGGCGGAAAAGCCCGAGAAGCGATGCAAAGCATCACCGGGTTTGTCAACGGACAAGGGCATGACGTTGAACAGCACATCCGCGCGATCACTGTTGGCGTAGTGTGTGCGCGCCAAGCCGCCCACTTGCCCGGCGCCGACCGTCAAGGGGCCGCTTTGGTTGAACAACCATTGCGCACCCATTTGCGCCAGTTTCAGTGGATTGCGAATGTCGTCATTCAGAGAGTGACGTTTTTTCAATTTGACAATCACCCGGGCCTGGTAATGGTCTTGCAGATTCGCACCAACCTCCGGCGCATCGACGGCGACGTTGATGCCATGCTGTTGCAGCAATGCCGCCGGTCCAATACCTGACAGTTGCAGCAGGTGAGGCGATTGCAAGGCACCCGCTGAGAGAATCACTTCGGCATCGGCGCGAGCGGACAGGACTTCGCTGGCTTTTTCCCATTCCACCCCGACGGCTCGACCTTGTTCCAAAATGACCCTGCGAACATGGGCATCGGTGATGACGGTCAGGTTCTTTCTTGAGCGCGCTGGCGAGAGAAATGCGGTGGCTGCATCGCAACGCCAGTGACCGCGCAGGGTCAACTGATAACGGCCCACCCCATCCGACTGCGCGCCGTTAAAGTCATCGGTGGCAGGATGCCCGGCTTCTTGCGCGGCCTGCAGCCAGGCTTCGCAGTAAGGATGGTTGTTGCGCAGATTCGACACCCCTAACTCACCTTGCGCACCGTGAAATTCGCTGGCACCGCCCTGGTATTTTTCAGAGCGTTTGAAGTAGGGCAGTACGTCGCGGTATCCCCAGCTATGCGCACCCAAGTTGGCCCAGTCATCGTAGTCTTGGTGTTGCCCGCGGATGTACAACAGGCCATTGATGGCGCTGGAGCCGCCCAGAACCCGACCTCGCGGCCAACTCATTTGCCTGTTGTCGGTCTCCGCTTGCGCTTGTACTGGAAAATGCAGTGCGTAGCGCGTGTCGTTGATGGTGCGAAAGTAACCAACCGGCAACCGAACCCAAAACCCTTGTGACGCCTGGCCTGCCTCTAACAACAACACACGGCAAGATGGGTCTTCACTCAGGCGGTTGGCCACAACACAGCCTGCTGAACCTGCGCCCACAATGATGTAGTCGTATCCGGATGGTGTGTTTTTTTCCATGGCAGTTTCACTGTGAGTGGGGTTGGGATAAGCGCTTGTTTGGGGGTCCCATTCAAGCGCATCCAAGAATGTGTGTCTTGGTTTTAAGGTATTATAAGCCATACCTTAGGAATAATGATGAAAATTCAAAACTTACCGACTTGCGAAGCGCCCGGTGTTGTGCTGGCTAAACAGTTGTCGCTGCACATCACCCATGTGCAGGCCTATGTGTTCAGAAGCCCCAGTGCCGTGCCCGTGCGCACGTCATTTGGCATCATGAAAGACCGGCCCGCTGTGTTTGTGCGTGTTCAAACCAGCGATGGTGCGGTGGGCTGGGGTGAAATTTGGTGCAACTTTCCTGCTTGTGGTGCAGAGCATCGGGCCAAGCTTTTGGAAACCGTGGTGGCGCCTTTGCTTTTGCAGCGTGAATGGGCCGATCCGGCACAGGCGTATCTGGCCGCAACGCGCCAAACAGCTGTACTGGCCATTCAATCTGGCGAGCCAGGGCCTTTGGCGCAAGTCATAGCGGGCGTGGATTTGGCACTCTGGGATTTATGTGCACGGCGAGCGGGGTTGCCGCTTTACAAAGTTTTAGGCGGCGTTCGTTCACGCGTCCCGGTGTATGCCAGTGGCATCAACCCTGAAGGTCCTTTGGCTGTTGTACAAGCCAAACACCGTGAGGGTTATCGCGCATTCAAGCTCAAAATCGGTTTTGATCCGGTGCTCGATGTACGCAATGCAAGTGATTTGCGCGAATGGTTGGGCCCCGAAGCTGCCTTGATGGTGGACGCCAACCAGGCTTGGAATCTCGAACAAGCCACCGCCATGCTGGCCGCCTTGACGCCGCTGAAGCTGGGCTGGCTCGAAGAGCCCTTGCGTGCGGATCGACCTTGGGATGAATGGCTGCAGTTGCGTGAGCACTGCTCAATCCCATTGGCCGCTGGAGAAAACATTTTGGGTCATGAGGCCTTTGAAGCCGCCCTGCAAAAACAAGCGCTGGATGTGGTCCAACCTGACGTGGCCAAGTGGGGCGGGATTTCAGGCTGTTGGCCCGTGATTCAACGCATCAGGGAAAAAGGATTGCGTTTTTGCCCGCATTTCTTGGGGGCGGGTTTGGGTTTGATGGCTTCGGCCCATGTGTTGGCTGCGGCAGGGGGTGATGGCATGCTGGAAGTCGACAGCAACGAGAACGTTTTACGCAGTCTGTTGGCGCCGCCATTTCAGCAGGTGCAAGACGGGTGGATCGATTTGGGTGATGAACCCGGCATGGGGGTTGTGCCCAAACTGGCCGTGATTCAAAGGGCCTGTCCTTGAAAAATGGCGTCGCTCGACAACGACGCCATGGGACATCGCTGAAACGGAGTCGACCTGGATCGAATCCGTTTCAGAGGATTCAGGTGGGGGTGCCTGCGGGCTTGTCGGGCTGTACCGGCTCGACATAGGGAAAGCGTGCGCGTGATTTCACACTGGTTGGCCCTGCACTGCCAGAGCCGCGAATAAAGCGCTTGCTTTCATCCACAAATGGCTGAAAAGCCCAGTTGGGCGTTTGACTGGAGGTGTTGGCCACTTCTGCCAAAAACAAACGCTCACGTTGACTTGCCAAAATACGTTCGTGCACTTGGGCCGGATCCCAGTCTTCAATCAAACGGACATGCAATTGTTTCTCCATGTGGGCAAAGTCTGCCTGGCCGGCAAGGTCATGGAGTTCATCAGGATCTGTGTCCAGATTGAACAGCATTGGTGGCAGACCGTGGGTAAAGATGTACTTCCAAGGGCCATCGCGCAGCATGCGTGATGCGGCGCAAACGCCTTCCGAACTGTACTCAGAGATCACCACACGTTGGCTGTGAGCTTCAGATCCATCAGCCAGAGGAATCAGGCTTTGACCATCCAAAGGTCCCACAGGTTCAGGCGCTTGGCCGGCGTAGGCCAAATCCAAGAAGGTAGGCAGTAAATCCACCAAAGACACGTGCGCTGAAACCCGAGCGGGTGCAAAACGGCTGGGCATCGAGACCATCAAAGGCACGCGCACGGAGGACTCGTAAAAACTTTGCTTGAACCACATACCGCGCTCGCCCAGCATTTCACCGTGGTCCCCACAAAAAACGACCACCGTGTTGTCGTCCAGTTGGGTTTCTTTCAAAACCGCCAAGATGCGGCCTATTTTTTCATCGACATAGCTGACCATGCCGTAATAAGCATGGCGCGCGCTTTGCACATCTTCTGGCGAGACGCTGTAAATGTCTTGGGCGTGCGCGGTGTAAAGCCATTGGCTGTGCGGATCCAGATCTTCAAATGCAATAGGGGCCACCTTGGGTGGTGGGATATCTTCATCTCGGTACAAATCCCAGTGCTTTTGAGGCGATACAAACGGGGGGTGTGGGTGTGTAAATGAAACGGTGAGAAAGAAGGGCTCTGGATTGGGCGACCTGGCCAAGTCATACAGACATTGCGCGCCGCGGTATTCCACTTCATCGTCATAGTCCACTTGCATGCTGCGCACGCAGGGGCCCGACTCCAACACGGGTCGCATGCTCACGCCGGTGGGGCGGTAGGCAGGCCCTTTGAGCCAGTCAGGCGTCCAGCTGAAGTCGGCAGGGTAAATGTCGGTGGTTAAGCGCTCGTTAAACCCGTGCAATTGGTCTGGGCCAATGAAATGCATCTTGCCGCACAAAATCGTGCGGTAGCCTGCATGCCGCAGGTAATGCGCCAAAGTGGGAATGGACGCAGGGAATTCGGAGGCATTGTCATAGGCGGCAATGCTGTGCGGCAAACGCCCTGACAGCATGGAAAAACGAGAAGGCGCGCAAATGGGAAAGTTACAGTAAGCGCTGTCAAACACCACGCTTTGCGCAGCCAGTTGGCTCAAGTGAGGTGCTTGCACGACCGCGTTGCCATAAGCCGGCAACGCAGAGACGGCCAGTTGATCGGCCATGAGCAAAATAATATTGGGTTGAGGGCGGGGGGCTTTGTTCATCATCTTTACTCGGGTTTGATGTTGGCAGCTTTCACGACGCGGGTCCACTTGACGATGTCCTGCTTGTAAAACTTGTCGAATTCAATGGGGCTGCCTGGAACTGCCGTGTTGATGCCCGACTTGGCCAAGGCTTGCCGAAATGCGTCTTGCGTCAAGATTTTATTGACCTCTTGGGACAGCTTTTCTGTGATGTTCGCAGGCGTGCCACGAGTGGTAAACAACCCAATCCATTGGTCGGCGTTGTAGTTGGCCACACCGGACTCCATCAGGGTAGGGACATCGGGCAGTAAAGGCATGCGACTCGTGCTGGTCACTGCCAAGGCGCGAACACGTCCTGCCGTAATTTGGGGCAATGCGACCGTTGCGTTGGTGATTTGAAAATCAATCCGGCCCGCAATCTGATCGGTCATGGCTGCAGGCGCTCCTGTGTAGGGGATATGCAGCGCAAAAATGTTTTGCTGCATTTTAAAAAGTTCTGTTGCGAAATGGGCTGGCGAGCCTGTTCCGGACGTGGCGTAACTGAGTTTGCCGGGGTTCGCACGTGCGTTTGCGATGAGTTCTTTGAGGTTGGCCGCCCCAGAGGGGTGAACGATCAATACCCCGGGGGCATGGCACAAAAGCGCAACGCGTTCCAATTCTTTGCTCGTTTCAGTTGACTTTTGGGGGTCTAAGGCTGCGTTCATGGTCAATGCGCTGCTGGTGACCAACAAGGTGTACCCATCCGGCGTTGCTCTGGCCACTTGTTCTGCACCGATCGCACCACCGGCGCCGACTTTGTTTTCAACCACAACTGGCTGAGACCACACTGTTTGCAAACGATTGGCCAGCTGGCGGGCGGCCAAATCGACGACGCCGCCTGCGGGCCAAGGCACCACGATCTTCACGGGTTTATGGGGAAAGCCTTGGGCTTGAACCCCGCTCACAAACAGCCCCACTGAACCCCATACCATGGTGCGTAATATTGTTTGAAGTACCGGGTTCATAAATGTCCTGATGGGTTGAATTCACATGGTGGCCCCTTTCAGTCTGGGGCTGTGTTCAAGTGTACCCCAATTAGTACTATTAATGGAATGTTAGATCTTTAGGTATTAACCATAGGCCACGGTAATGCCAACAAGTGGTTTTAAAAACGAATTGAAAAAGGTTGCGCCTAAGGATTTCCAGGGGTCAGTTTCATTTCAAATTGAATGAAATCACCGCGGTAAGTGATGTTGCCCAAATAAAGAACCGTGCCGTCGGGTGACACAAAGATGCGTCTGACTTCAGCCACGGGCGAATTCAAGGGGATATGTAGCAAGCTTGCCAGCTCAACGTCAGCGGTGCCGATGCGCAAAGTCTGTTGGGCTGTGGCGATCTTCACTTGCGGCATGTCCAACAGCACAGGCACCACGGTTTCTTGGCGAAAACGTTTAGGCGCCAGTTGAAAGACCCGTTTGTCTAAGTAAATGGAGGCAACGCAGTAAGCCTCGCCTGCGCGCGAGTGGACAC
>CAIWWN010000079.1 GCA_903916355.1 uncultured Burkholderiales bacterium
AAACCTCCCAAAAAGAGGTAAAGGTAAGCCTTGGCGGCAAATTCGCGTTTCAAATCGCCGGAATCGCAAATCGGCTTGCAGGGCTTATGTGGCCTACGTTTGCGGATATCAAGCATGAAATTTACCGGACACTAGTGATATTCACTATAGCCTGAAGCTGTACTTAAATAACTTCTCGCCACTATCTTGAACATCGATGTTAGCCATGCCCCCCTCTGTAAGCCACTCCCAAGATGGCTTCCGCTACAATCTGACACCATGTTTCACGCTCGCCTGTTCTCTATGAACTTTGCCTCCCCTCGGGTGGTGCTTGGTGCGCGTGCATTCTCCCCAAAAACCACGACCATTAAGGGCTGAACGGCTCCGGTATCGTCGTGCGCCCTCCCGGCCAGACGAGCCGGGCAAACAGTCAGGTCTGACACTGATTTTTAATTTGAAAGGGCGTTGAAATGAGCAAGTTAGTAGGTTTGGTCGGCTGGCGCGGCATGGTCGGCTCGGTCTTGATGGACCGTATGGCGCAAGAAAAAGACTTCGACTTGATCGAGCCTTTGTTCTTCTCGACATCGAACGCTGGTGGCAAAGCCCCCGCGATGGCCAAGAATGAGACCACGCTGCAAGACGCTTTCAACATCGCGCAGCTCAAGCGCTGCGACATCATCATCACGGCCCAAGGCGGCGACTACACCAGCGAAGTCTTCCCTAAGCTGCGCGCGGCAGGCTGGAACGGTCACTGGATCGACGCGGCTTCGACTCTGCGCATGGAAAAAGACGCGGTGATTATTCTCGATCCGGTCAACATGCCAGTGATCCAAAACGCCCTGGCCCACGGAGGCAATAACTGGGTGGGCGGCAACTGCACGGTGTCGTGCATGTTGATGGGCGTGGGCGCTTTGTACAAAGCCGGTCTCGTCGAGTGGATGAGCACTCAGACCTACCAAGCCGCTTCAGGCGGCGGCGCGCAACACATGCGCGAGTTGCTGACCCAATACGGCACGCTGAACGCCGAAGTCAAAGCCCTGCTGGACGACCCCAAGAGCGCGATTTTGGAAATCGACCGCATGGTGGTGGCCAAGCAACGCGCATTGAGTGCGGCCGAGACCGCCAACTTTGGCGTGCCGCTGGGTGGCTCGCTGATCCCGTGGATCGACAAAGATCTCGGCAATGGCATGTCCAAAGAAGAGTGGAAAGGCATGGCCGAGACCAACAAGATTTTGGGCTTGGGCGAAGGCTTTAGCACCGCCGCGATTCCGGTCGACGGTTTCTGCGTGCGCGTGGGCGCGATGCGCTGCCACAGCCAGGCTTTGACCTTCAAGCTGAAAAAAGACGTGCCTGTGGCCGACATTGAAGCCATGATCGCTGCCGACAACCCCTGGGTCAAAGTGGTGCCGAACACGCGTGAAGCCACCATCCAAGATTTAACCCCCGTGGCCGCCACCGGCACGATGACCATCCCCGTGGGTCGCATTCGCAAATTGGCCATGGGACCTGAGTATGTGGGTGCGTTCACCATTGGTGACCAACTGCTGTGGGGCGCTGCCGAGCCGCTGCGCCGCATGCTGCGCATTTTGTTGGACGCTTGATGGTGCAGACCACCACCGCTGTGAAGAGTCTTTGATGATGCGTTTATTCAAACCGTTCTCTCCGACCTGCTGGGGCTGGGCTGCGGCCTTGGCGCTCTGCTGGGTCGCGCCCATGGCCACAGCGCAAAGCGCCTTGACCCCGGTGCAAACGACTTTACAAGCGCCGCTTCAAACCTCGGGCAAAGCTGTCTCGGGGCGCGTCTCAGAACCGGTCAATGAGGCGGTGTCGAGCGCGGCTTCAACCGCAGCATCGCCCGCCACACCGGCCACGGAGACAACCACCGAGACTCCCTCAGCGCCCTCTTCGCCCGCGCCGACCAGCGCCACCGTCGAAGCGCCTCAGGCGACGGACTGGGAGCGCATGCTGGAGGTGGCAGAGCCCCTCATCACCAACCCTTTGATCGGGGCCGGCGCCCTGCTGGCCTTGATGTTGGTCTTGGCCGTACTGATGTACCGCCGTAACCAGCGCAACGATGCCTTGGTCCTGTCTTCACCCCAGGGGGTGAACGACGAACCCGAAGTCAATGGGGACCCTTTGCTGCCCACCCGGGGCCTGCAAGCCGAAATCATGGCGCTTGATCTGGAGTTGGGTCCCTCTGTTGCGCCCTCTCATGCAAGCACCCATGCGTTTTCAGCGCCGCTGCAGTCCATGCCTGCCACGCCCAGCGCCGAAGACCTGAGCTTGAGCAAGCTGCAATGGGCGCAACAACTGCTGGCGGCGGGCGAGTATGAACTGGCCCGGGTGCTGCTCACCTCGGTGGCCGAGACGCTGCACAGTCAGCTGCACCAGCGCGGCGACTCACTGCAAGGACCACGCCAGTGAGAGTGGCCATGGGCGTTTGCTACAACGGCAGCGCTTATCAGGGCTGGCAAAGCCAAAGCTCGGGCTTGACGGTTCAAGACAAGCTGGAAAAAGCGCTCGCCCAGTTCACCACCCACAAAGTCTCGACCCTGTGCGCGGGCCGCACCGATGCGGGCGTGCACGGGCTGATGCAGGTGATTCACTTTGACACCGAGCTGGTGCGCGACATTTCGTCTTGGGTACGCGGCACCAACCGCTACTTGCCGTTTGACATCGCCATTCAATGGGCGCGTGAAATGCCGCCCACCTTTCATTGCCGAGGCAGCGCTGTGGCGCGGCGCTATGCCTACATCGTGTTGGAGTCGCCGGTTCGGCCCAGCCTGGAGTCGGGCAGGGTCGGTTGGGTGTACCGCCCACTGAACCTGCAAGCCATGCAAGAAGCGGCTGCGCACCTGATGGGCGAACACGACTTCACCTCGTTTCGCGCCAGCAGCTGCCAAGCGCTGTCCCCCGTCAAACGCCTGACCCAGATCGCCATTCACCAGCATGGCCCCTACTGGCGCCTGGAGTTTGAAGGCTCGGCCTTCTTGCACCACATGATTCGCAACATCATGGGCTGCCTGGTCACCATTGGCCAAGGCTTTGAGAGCCCCCACTGGATGCGCGAGGTGCTGCTCGCGCGCAGTCGCCAAGCCGCAGCGCCGACGTTTTCGCCCGACGGTTTGTATTTCAAAGGGCCTGTGTACGAGGCCCAATGGGGCTTGCCAGACGCCACGCCCGCTTTCGATTGGCTGCCATGAACACACTGCCTCCAATACGCCATCGCACTCGCATCAAAATGTGCGGCTTCACACGTGAGGCTGATGTCCTGGCCGCAGCTGCGCTGGGTGTCGACGCCATTGGGCTGAACCTCTACCCGCCCAGCCCCCGCAGCGTGAGCATCGAGCGCGCAGCCGAATTGGCCCGCCTGCTGCCCGCTTTTGTGCTCCCGGTGCTCCTGTTTGTCAACGATACTGCCGAGCGCATTGATGCTGCATGCGCTGCAGTGCCTGGCGCTTGGCTTCAGTTTCACGGGGACGAGTCACCCGAGTTTTGCGCAAGCATGACGCAGCGCACAGGTCGCCCACACCTGAAAGCGGCCCGAATCCCCTTGTCAGAGGCTCCCAATTTCAACTTGTTAGAATTTGCAACTCAACACCACGCTGCACAAGCCCTCTTGCTCGACGCCCATGTCGACGGATACGGCGGCAGCGGAAAAACTTTCAATTGGTCACACCTGCCACCAAACGTCAATGCTCACCTCGTTTTGTCTGGTGGACTCACACCTGCAAACGTGGGCGATGGCATGCGTGCGCTGCGCACACACGGCCTGTCACTGGCCGTTGACGTGAGCTCGGGTATCGAAGCAGGCAAGGGCCTGAAAGATGCCGCAAAAATGCAGCAGTTTGTCGCCGCCGTGCGCGCCGCCGACAACGTCTCCTGAAACTTTTTCTCAAGGTCCCCATGTACGACTACCAACAGCCTGATGTCAAAGGGCATTTCGGCATTTATGGCGGCAGTTTCGTCAGCGAAACGCTGACACACGCCCTCAACGAGCTCAAAGCCGCTTACGCCCAATACCAACACGACCCCGATTTCATCGCCGAGTTCAAGTCTGAGCTGGCGCACTTTGTCGGGCGCCCCTCGCCCGTTTACCACGCAGCGCGCATGAGCCGCGAAATGGGTGGCGCGCAGATTTTCTTGAAACGCGAAGATCTGAACCACACCGGCGCGCACAAGATCAACAACACCATTGGCCAAGCCATGCTCGCCAAGCGCATGGGCAAGCCGCGCATCATTGCCGAGACGGGTGCTGGCCAGCACGGCGTGGCCACGGCCACCATCTGCGCCCGTTACGGTCTGGAATGCGTGGTCTACATGGGCGCTGAAGATGTGAAACGTCAAAGTCCTAATGTCTACCGCATGAAGCTCTTGGGCGCAACCGTGGTGCCTGTGGACAGCGGCAGCCGAACCCTCAAAGACGCCTTGAACGAAGCCATGCGCGACTGGGTCGCCAACGTGGACAACACCTACTACATCATCGGCACGGTGGCAGGCCCGCACCCCTACCCCATGATGGTGCGCGACTTCCAAAGCGTGATTGGCGAAGAGTGCCTGACGCAAATGCCCGAGATGTTCAAAAGCCTGAAAATGGCCGAAGAACAACCGGACGCCGTGGTAGCCTGCGTGGGCGGCGGCAGCAACGCCATGGGCATCTTCTACCCCTACATCGGCCACGAGCACACCCGCCTGATTGGCGTGGAAGCTGCAGGTGAAGGCCTTGACACGCACAAACACTCGGCCTCTTTGCAACTGGGCAGCCCCGGCGTGTTGCATGGCAATCGCACTTATATTTTGCAAGACGACAACGGCCAAATCACCGAAACGCACAGCATCAGCGCAGGCCTGGACTACCCGGGCGTGGGCCCTGAGCATGCGTTTTTGAAAGACATTGGCCGCGCCGAGTACGTGGGCATCACCGACAAAGAAGCGCTCGAAGCCTTCCATTACCTGTGCCGCACCGAGGGAATCATCCCCGCACTCGAATCCAGCCACGCCGTGGCCTACGCCATGAAACTGGCCAAGACCATGCGCCCAGATCAAAGCATTTTGGTGAACCTGTCGGGCCGTGGCGACAAGGACATTGGCACCGTAGCCGACCTGTCCAACGCCGACTTTTACTGCCGCCCCAGCTGCCAAGGCCAAGCGGTCAAAGGTGGCGAGCAAACCATCCAGGTGCACAAATGAGCCGTATCGACGCCACCCTCGCGGCCCTCAAAGCCCAAGGCCGCAAGGCCTTGATCCCTTACGTCACGGCCGGCTACCCCTTTGCCGATGTGACACCCGAGTTGATGCACAGCATGGTGGGCGCAGGCGCCGACATCATTGAGCTGGGCGTGCCGTTTTCGGATCCTTCGGCCGACGGCCCGGTGATTCAAAAAGCCGGTGACAAGGCCTTGGCCTTTGGCATTGGCACCGTGCAAGTCCTGGAGATGGTGCGCAGTTTTCGTCAAACCAATCAACAAACGCCTGTGGTGTTGATGGGTTACGCCAACCCGGTGGAGCGCTACGACCTGAAGCACGGCGCTGACAGCTTCATCCGCGATGCGTCAGAAGCCGGTGTTGACGGCGTGTTGATCGTCGACTACCCGCCCGAAGAATGCGTGGACTTTGCCGCCAAGCTGCGCGCGCACCAGATGGATTTGATCTTTTTGCTGGCCCCCACCAGCACCGATGCGCGTATGCAGCAAGTGGCCCAAGTGGCCAGCGGCTATGTGTACTACGTCTCGCTCAAAGGCGTGACCGGTTCGGGCACGCTCGATACTGGCGCGGTCGAAGCCATGCTGCCGCGCATTCGCCAGCATGTCCACATTCCTGTCGGTGTGGGCTTTGGCATTCGCGATGCCGCCACTGCCCAAACCATTGGCCGCGTCGCCGATGCGGTGGTGATTGGCAGCAAAATCATTCAATTGATTGAAAATGAGCCGCGAGACCATGTCGGCCCTGTGACGGCCGAGTTTTTGCGTGGCATCCGTGCGGCGCTGGACGCATAATCGTCCTGTATGAAACCAGCAAACCGCTAACGGTTTGCTTTGTTGGAGAACACCATGAGCTGGCTTGAAAAACTTCTACCTCCCAAAATTTTGCACACCGACCCGGCCGACCGCCGCAGCGTGCCTGAAGGTCTTTGGATCAAGTGCCCCAGCTGCGAATCGGTGTTGTACAACACCGATCTGGAACACAACCAGAACGTCTGCCCCAACTGCGGCCACCACCACCGCATTGGCGCTCGCGCCCGCCTGAATGCGTTTTTAGACGGCGAAGGCCGCTACGAAATTGGCCAAGAAGTGGTGCCGGTCGATGCCCTGAAATTCAAAGACAGCCGCAAATACCCCGAGCGCATCAAAGAAGCCATGGCCAACACCGGCGAGACCGATGCCTTGGTGGTCATGGGCGGCTCGGTGCAAAGCATCAACCTGGTAGCCGCTTGTTTTGAATTTGACTTCATGGGCGGCAGTATGGGCTCCGTCGTCGGCGAGCGTTTTGTGCGCGGTGTTGAAGCCGCCATCGAACAAAAAGTGCCTTTCTTGTGCTTCACCGCTACCGGCGGTGCGCGCATGCAAGAAGGCCTGTTGTCTTTGATGCAAATGGCCAAAACCAATGCCGCTTTGACCCGCTTGGCGAAAAAAGGTCTTCCCTACATCAGCGTGTTGACCGACCCGACCATGGGCGGCGTGTCGGCCGGCTTTGCCTTTTTAGGTGATGTGGTGATTGCGGAGCCCAAAGCCTTGATCGGCTTTGCCGGGCCCCGCGTGATCGAAAGCACTGTGCGCGTGACGTTGCCTGAAGGCTTTCAGCGCGCCGAGTTTTTGCAACAAAAAGGCGCCATCGACTTCATCAGCGACCGGCGCGAACTGCGCAGCAAAGTGGCGCATATTCTGGCCATGTTGCAGCGCCAACCGGCCGACGCGGTCAGCGGTTAAAGCGCCAGCTCAGTGCATCAGCCCCATTTGAATGGTGCCTAAAACCATGCCGGCAATTTGCAGCAAAAGCAGCAACACCAGGCTAGACAAGTCAACGCCGCCGATCAAAGGCACGACCCGGCGAATCGGCGCCAGCCAAGGTTGGCACAAGCGTTCGATCAACACCATGTTCATCGAGCCCGGTTGCACCCAACTGAGCACGGCATAGATCAAGATCAACGCGCTCAGGCCAGAAATCACCAACTGGGCTAGGCCCATCACGCTGAGCAGCAACACCGCCAGCAAGGTGCCGTGACCACTGGAGAGCAACCACAGCGCCACAAACTGCGCCAGCTTGACCAACCAGGCCCCGGCCAGACTGGCCGCGTCCAATCGCCCGACAGCGGGCAGCCAGCGACGCAGCGGCAAAACCAGCCAATCGCTCACTGCAAAAATAAAACGCCCAATGGGGTTGTTGAATGGAATGCGCTGCCACTGCATGATCAACCGCAACAGGCAGGCACCGCCCACCAAACCCGCGGCCACATCCAACAACAAACTGATGATCGGTGTAAACAAATGGACTCCTCCAGTACTGGCGTCATGATACCGTTGACTGCCCTTAAAATAGACGACCGGCGTGAATACCGCCCAACCCACTGATTCGATTTCCTTTTTCGACTTCAACTTCCATCCCTCGTGACGGCTGCCCTAGCAGCATGCCCCACCCACCTGACCTGACCCATGTCCGACGCCACCCCTGTTGCCGTGCCCCACGTTCCTGCTCAAGACGAAAACCAACTCATCTTGGAGCGCCGAGAAAAACTCAAAGCCATGCGCCAAGCGCAGGCCGATGGCAAGGGCGTCGCTTTTCCCAACGACTTCAAGCCCACGGACCATGCCGCCAACCTGCAGGCCGCGCACAACGACAAAGCGCCTGAGAGCCTGAACGGCGAAGGCGTGACCAAAATCACCGCCAAAATTGCCGGTCGCATGATGCTCAAGCGCGTCATGGGCAAGGCCAGCTTTGCCACGCTGCAAGACAGCACCGGGCGCTTTCAGATCTACGTGACCCGCGACGACGTGGGCGAAGAGCTCTACGCCTTGTTCAAGCACTGGGACTTGGGCGACATCGTGGGTGTGGAGGGTCATTTGTTCAAAACCCGCACCGGCGAGTTGTCGATCCACGCCACCGCCATCCGCATGCTCACCAAGAGCCTGCGCCCCATGCCCGACAAATTCCACGGCATTGCCGATCAAGAAGTCAAATACCGCCAGCGCTATGTCGACCTGATGACCGACGAGGCCGCACGCACCCGCTTTGTGGCGCGCAGCAAAGTGGTCAGCGGCATTCGCGAATTCATGGTTCAGCATGGCTTCCTTGAAGTCGAAACGCCGATGCTGCACCCGATCCCGGGCGGCGCCAATGCACGCCCCTTCGTCACGCACCACAACGCGCTGGAGCAAGAAATGTTCTTGCGCATCGCGCCCGAGCTGTACCTCAAGCGCTTGCTGGTCGGCGGCTTTGAACGCGTGTTTGAGATCAACCGCAACTTCCGCAACGAAGGTATTTCGGTGCGTCACAACCCCGAATTCACCATGATGGAGTTCTACGCCGCGTACTGGAACTACCAGGACCTGATGGAATTTACCGAGAATTTGGTCCGCGACGCGGCCATGACCGCGGCCGGCACGCTGCAACTGAGCTATGGCGGCAAACCCGTGGACTTGGCCAAGCCTTTTGCGCGTCTGACGATCCGCGAAGCCATCGTGAAGCACACGCCTGCCGGTGAGCAGGTGGACGATGCCACTTGGCTGATTAACGCCTTGCAAAAACTGGGCATGAGCGAGGCCAAAAACAAACTCTCCACCCGCAGCCTGGCCAGCTTGCAAGTGCTGTACTTTGAAGAGACCGTGGAAGACAAACTGTGGGAGCCCACCTTCATCATGGAGCACCCCACCGAAATCTCTCCTCTGGCACGTGCCAACGACGAGCGCCCTGAAGTGACCGAGCGTTTTGAGCTGTACATCACTGGGCGCGAGTTTGGCAACGGCTTCTCAGAGTTGAACGACGCCGAAGACCAGGCCGCCCGCTTTCAAGCCCAAGTGGACGCCAAAGACGAAGGCGACGACGAGGCCATGTACTTCGACCACGACTTTGTGCGCGCGCTGGAATACGGCATGCCGCCCGCAGGCGGTTGCGGCATTGGCATTGACCGTTTGATGATGCTGTTGACCGACAGCGCCAGCATCCGCGACGTGATCTTGTTCCCTGCGCTGCGCCGCGAACAAGACTGAAAAAGGTGGCGGCTTCAGGCGCTGGCAACAGCTTTCGAACCGCCGACCCTATACAGCAGCAAGTTCTTGGGTCAGTTCTGGATGCCTGCTGATCAGTCGCAGCAAACACAGCACCCCACCTGGAGGGGCAAAGCGGCCTTGCTCCCAGTCCCGCAAGGTGGCCACGGGCGTGGCAATTCTTTCAGCAAAGGCTTGCTGTGAAAGCCCGGTCCTAGACCGCGCTTGGCGCACCAATATTTGCTCGGGCGTGGTCACCCGACCCATGCCGGCCTGGGCCTCTTGCAGCGCTTGCTGCAAATCTGGCAAGGGCATCCCAGCATCAAGCTCGATGGCCTTAACTGCCTTTTCAATGTCCAGTTTTTTCATATCAAACGGCTTTCTTAATTTCATCAGGCTGAATATGGGTCTGATCTGCCTTGGTGTAAATCGTCACTAACAGCACGACACCTTGCTCCGTCAGGTTGAAGTACACCACACGCACGCCACCACGCTTACCTCTGCCAGCGACTGACCATCGGACTTTGCGAGCGCCCTGCGCGCCAGGAATGACATCGCCAACGAGCGCGTTTTCCGCAATCCAATTGATGAATTCGAATCGCTCTGACTCGGCCCAAATTTTCTCTGCTTGCTTTTGAAAAGTTGGTGTTTCAATCACGGTGTACATGAATGCCATTGTACGGGAATCCCGTATTTTATCAACCCGAATAAAGTCTGCACAAACCCTTTGCATACTGCAGAACAGATTCTGCGCTGTGATCAGCAATAGCAAAGAGGGGGATGACTGCAGAGGCTGCCGGCGTCTGGATCGCAAGTGAGTGGGAGGACTACAAAGTTGCAGTGCATCCTCAAAAAGAAATCGCCGACATTGTCGTTCAGGTTGATATGCAATTCACGTATCGCTATCTGAAATGCGCCACATGAAGTGCCCAAACTTTCGCGGGCCCCTTGCTCCGGCTTCATCGGTCAACACGGCGATGTCGATCCTGAAGTTCTGAACTCTTAACGCAAAGGGGCGTCTTGCAACAGCTTTACAAATATGCGAACAGGGATTTCGTGATTTGAGGCCAGTTGGCTCGCCTAATCCCGTTACTTTGGTG
>CAIWWN010000080.1 GCA_903916355.1 uncultured Burkholderiales bacterium
ACGCTCATCTTCGGCACTGATGCCGATATGGCGAGCGATGAATTCGGACGGGTTTTCGAGCTCGACCAAAGGCTTGAGGGTAGACATCAGCATGTGGGTTCCTGATCGTTGTATTGCATCTTGTGTAGGAGCCAGCCTGCTGGCGATGATGGAAGCGTTGAAGCTTCGACAGCCATCGCTTGCAGGCAAGCTCCTACAAAAGGGGGGGTGCAGGGGGTGGGTTCAGTGAGAAGCTTAGCCTGCGGTGAACTGGTGGTAGCCCGTCTCGTCGAGCAAGGCGTCGACTTCAGCGGGGGCGGACAGCTTGACTTTGAAGAACCAGCCTTGGCCCAAAGGGTCGGTGTTGGCCAGTGACGGGTCGTTGCGCAGCGCTTCGTTGACTTCGGTGATGGTGCCGCTGATGGGCATGTACACGTCAGCGGCGGCTTTCACCGACTCGACCACGCCGGCAATGTCTTTTTGCGCGAAGGTCTTGCCGACTTCAGGCAGATCGACAAACACCACATCGCCCAGCGCATCCTGCGCATGGTGGGTGATGCCGACAACGGCTATGGCCCCTTCGGTAGCGGCGGTGTCGCCTTCAAGCTTGATCCATTCGTGGTCTTCGGTGTACTTGATGCTCATGGGATGCTCCAGAAAAATGAAAGTTAATTGGGATCTGACCCCGATTAAACGGGGCCGCGGAAATAGCGGGTGGGTACAAAGGGCATGGCGCTGACCTGCATGGGCACGGGCTTGCCGCGCACCATGGCGTTCAGACGCGTCCCGGCTGCGGCATATTCTGCCTGCACATAGGCCATGGCCACGGGTTGGTTCGCGGTCGGCCCCAGCAGCCCGCTGGTGACTTCGCCGATGGGCTGGCCCGCGTCGTTGTGCAGCATCACATGCTCGCGCACAGGCACGCGCTCCAGCGCGATCAGGCCCACCCGTTGGCGGGTCAACGGCTTGCTGCCATCGAGTTGTCCCAACACGGAGTCCGCACCCGGAAAGCCGCCCGCACGCGCACCGCCGCTGCGGCGAATTTTTTGGATCGCCCAGTTCAGACCGGCCTCAATCGGGGTGGTGGTGGCGTCAATGTCTTGGCCGTACAGGCACAGGCCGGCTTCCAGGCGCAGCGAGTTGCGCGCGCCCAGGCCAATGGGTTTGACTTCAGGCTGGGCCAAGAGGGCGCGGGCAAAGGCCTCGGCGATTTCGGCGGGCAGGGAGATTTCAAAACCGTCTTCGCCGGTGTAGCCGCTGCGGGTGATGAACAGCGCGGCGTCTTGCCAAGTGAAAGCCGCCCCGGTCATGAAGACCAGAGCTTCAACACCCGGCAGCAGACGCGCCAAGGCCGTCACGGCTTGCGGGCCTTGCAGGGCCAAGAGCGCCCGGTCGAACTGAGGCTCGATGGTGCAGCGCTTGCCAATGCGCGCTTGGATATGCGCCAGATCGCCATGCTTGCAGGCGCCGTTGACGATGACAAAAATATCATCGCCTCTGTTCACAAACATCAGGTCGTCGATGATGCCGCCGGCCTCGTTCAGCAGCAGGCCGTAGCGTTGCTTGCCCACACCCAGGTCGATCACATCGACCGGCATCAGGCTCTCAAAGGCGGCTGCGGCATCGGGGCCGACCAGACGCAACTGGCCCATGTGGGAGACGTCAAACAGGCCTGCGGCTTGGCGGGTGTGCAGGTGCTCGGCCATCAGGCCTGCAGGGTATTGCACCGGCATGCTGTAGCCGGCAAAAGGCACCATGCGTGCGCCCAGTTCCAGGTGCAAGTCATTCAGCGGGGTGGTCAGCAAGGTGGAAGTCGGGGCGGAAGCGGTCACAGAAACTCCAAGGGCAAACATGCGCCATAGCGGTTGCCATGGCTTGCCCTTTCTGTCCGCTTTACCTGAGAGATTCGCCGGGTTTGCTGGGCCACGGGGCCAGCGCACTGCGGGTTGCTCCTTCGGTGGATGGGGGTTCTGATGAACCACCATCTCTCTCCAGTAAGGTCTCGACCTGTGCACAGCACAAGACGGTTGTCAGTCCTTTTGCCTGAGCGTTCAGCAGTTCAACAACCGCTTGCGCCTTCGGCGGCTTGAAGCAATGTGTATGAAACACAGCGTTCAAGCGCTCTCCTGACAATTGGATTATAGGCGGTCTTATTGGAAGCCCATCACATGCGGCAGCCAGTTGGACAGCGCGGGCACAAAGGTCAGCAGCACCAAAACCACGCCATGCGCGATCAAGAAGGGCTTGAGCTCACGCGTTAATTCCGACAGAGGCACCTTGGACACGTTAGAGGTCACAAACAACAAGCCCCCCACCGGCGGCGTGATCATGCCCAGCGTGAGGTTGAAGATCACCACCATCGCAAAGTGAATCGGATCGACGCCAATCTTGGCGGCCACGGGCGCCAGGATGGGCACCAGCACCATCACGCCCGGCAGTGGCTCGATGAAGATGCCAAACAGCAGCAAGAACACGTTGATCACGATCAGAAAGGTCCAGGCGTTCAGGTGAATGCTGCTGATCCAGTTGGCCATGGTTTGCGGCACGCCTTCGATCGTCAAGATCCAGGCAAACGAGGCCGACATGCCAATGATCAACAGCACCGAGGCGGTGAGCAGGGCGGAGCGCGACAAGATGTCGGGCACGGCTTTCCATTCCAGGGTGCGGTACACGTACTTGCCGCAGATCAGGGCGTAAAACACCGCCACCACCGAGGCTTCGGTGGGCGTGAACCAACCGGCGCGCATGCCGCCCAAAATCAGCACCGGCAGCAAAATCGCCGGCAAGGCTTGCCAGGTGGTTTTAAGGATTTCAGGGCCCGTCGGCATTTGGCCGTCGCCCTTGTAATTGCGCTTTTTGGAGATGTACCAGTTGACCACGCACATGGCCGCAGCGATCAGCACGCCCGGAATTAAACCGGCCACAAACAGCGCGCCCACCGAGACGTTGTCGTCGGCCAGGGCGTAGATGATCATGATGATCGAGGGCGGAATGATGGGCCCGACAATGGCGGTCGACGCGGTCAAAGCGGCGGCATAGGAGCGGTCGTAACCGGCCTTGTCCATCATCTTGATCATCATCGAGCCGGGGCCTGCCGCATCGGCCAAGGCCGAGCCGGAAATGCCGGAGAAGAAAGTCAGCGCCACCACGTTGGTATAGCCCAGACCGCCGCGTTTGTGGCCCACAAATTGGCCGGCAAATTTCAGCAGCACTTCGGTCAGCGAGCCGCCGCTCATGAGTTCAGCCGCCAAAATAAAGAAGGGCACCGCCATCAGCGGGAAACTGTCGACCCCTGTGAAGGTTTCTTTCAGCAACACCAGCATGGGGAAGCTGCCAGAGGCCAACAGCGCGGTGATGGTGGACATGCCCAGTGCGAAAGCCACGGGCACACCCATCGCCAGGTAGATACACACGGACAACAACAAAATCACACTCGGGCTCATAGGGAGGCACTCGCGGTAGCGTCAAAGTGGGCGTCGCTGGCGAACTCGCGGCGCAGCACGTAGCTGCGCACGATCAACAACCAATGGATGAGCGTCATGCCCATGCCGATCGGCAAGGCGGCATAAATCCAGGCCATCGAAATTTGCGTGGCCGGGGTGATTTGGTATTGGGTGCGGTCCATGTAGTCCAACCCGGTCCACACGCAGAACACGCAAAATGCGGTGATCAAGAGCGCAATCACCACGCGCACAGCCATGGCCAATTTGGCGGGCAGGGCGTCTTGCAGATTGTCAATGGCAATGTGACCGCCGTAGCGCAGTACCGGGCCGCAGCCCAGGAAGGTGAGCCAAATCATCAAATGCCGAGCCACCTCTTCGGCCCACTCGATGGACTGGCTGGTGGTGTAGCGCAAGGTGACATTGGCAAAAATAATCACCGACATCACGGCCAAAATCAGGATCAACAACCAGCGGTTGAAGCTCATGAAGTGCTTTTCAAATTGATCTATCAACATGGGGCATTCAAATTCAGAGGGCATGTAAAAAGGCCTGTGCCACCCATTCGGTGGGCACAGGCCTGTCAAGGGACCGAGAGATTACTTCACGTCTTGGATCTTGCGGATGTTTTCAGCACCAAACTCTTTGGAGTAAGCCGCATACGCAGGCACCAAGGCGTCACGGAAGGCTTGGCCGTCAACTTTGCGCACCACGCTCATGCCTTCTTTTTCCAACTGCGCAATGCCATTGTTTTCGTCGTCATTGACCTTCTTGCGCTGGGCGATGCCGGCCTTTTTGGCGGCATCGGTAAACACTTTTTTGTCCGCGTCGCTCAGTTTGTTCATCAAGCGCGGGGAGGTGATCAGCAAGGCGGGCGAATACACGTGACCCGTCAATGACAGGTACTTTTGCACTTGCGAGAACTTGGAGGCCAAGATCACAGGAATGGGGTTTTCTTGACCGTCCACGGTGCCTTGCTGCAGCGCGCCAAACACTTCAGGAAACGCCATGGGCGTGGGCTGAATGCCGAAGGTGCGGTAACCGTCCATGTGCACCTTGTTTTCCATGGTGCGCATTTTCAAGCCGGCTGCATCCGCGGGTTTGATGATGGGGTGCTTGCTGTTGGTCATGTGACGGAAACCGTTTTCCGTCCAAGCCAAAGCGATCAAACCCTTGGCGGGGAATTTGGTCAAGATGTCTTGGCCAATGGGGCCGTCCATCACTTTGCGGGCGTGGTCGTAGTCGCGGAACAAGAAAGGGATGTCCACGATCTTCACTTCAGGCACAAAGTTGCCCACGGGGCCGGTGGAGGTGTTGACGAAGTCCAGCGTGCCCAGTTGCACGGCTTCGATCATCTCGCGCTCACCACCCAAGGCGCTGTTGGGGAAATGCTGGCACTTGTAGCGGCCTTGCGTGCCTTTTTCGATGTCATCGCAAAACACCGTCGAGCCCACCCCGTAGTGCGAGGCCTGGGTGGTGGCGTAGCCAATTTTCAACACGGTTTGCGCCGAGGCGCCCGTCATCAGGCCTGCAGCCAAACCCAAACCGATCAACAGAGGATTCAATTTCATGCGATGTGTCTCCAAGAAAAGGGAAAAAAACAAATGACATCAACCGGACGGTTAATTTGTCATACAACTTTGATTATCAGGCGAATCGGAGAGCCCGCTTGTACGGGTTTTCCATATACAAGAGCCCGTAGGCTCTTGCCGGCTCACATGCCCGAGTAGTTCGGGCCGCCACCGCCTTCGGGTGTGACCCAAACGATGTTTTGCGTCGGGTCCTTGATGTCGCAGGTCTTGCAGTGCACACAGTTTTGCGCGTTGATCTGCAGGCGGTCGGAGTTGTCTTCGTTCTTCACATACTCGTACACACCGGCCGGGCAGTAGCGCGACTCGGGGCCTGCGAACTTGGCGAGGTTGATGCTGACGGGCACTGAAGCGTCTTTCAGCGTCAAGTGCGCAGGCTGATTTTCTTCGTGGTTGGTGTTGCTGATGAAGACGCTGGAGAGGCGATCAAAGGTCAGCTGGCCATCGGGCTTGGGGTACTCGATCTGCGCGCACTCGGCGGCGGGCTTGAGGTAAGTGTGGTCGGCCTTGTCACGGCGAAGCGTCCAGGGAATGTGGCCGCGCAGCACAAATTGCTCGAAGCCGTTCATCAGAGTGGCCACGGTGAGGCCTTTTTTGAACCAGCTCTTGAAGTTACGTGACTTGTTCAGCTCGGTGTAGAGCCAGCTCTTTTCAAAGGCTTCAGGGTAGGCGCTGAGCTCGTCGTGCTGGCGTCCCGCCACGACGGCGTCGTAAGCCGCCTCGGCGGCCAGCATGCCGGTCTTGATGGCGGCGTGGCTGCCTTTGATGCGGCTCACATTCAGGTAACCGGCGTCACAGCCAACCAGTGCGCCGCCAGGGAACACGGTCTTGGGCAAGCTCATCAAGCCACCGGCAGTGATGGCGCGGGCGCCGTAACCCAGGCGCTTGGCATTGACTTCGCCCTGGTTGTTTTTGAAATACCAGCTGATATTCGGGTGCGTTTTCCAGCGCTGGAGTTCTTCAAACGGGCTGAGCCAAGGGTTGCTGTAATTCAGGCCGACCACAAAACCGATGGCGATCTTGTTGTCCTCCATGTGGTACATGAAAGCGCCGCCATAGGTGTCGTTTTGCAGAGGCCAGCCTGCGCTGTGCATGACAAAACCGGGGGTGTGGCGCGAAGGGTCGATCTCCCACACTTCTTTGATGCCGATGCCGTAGGTTTGCGGATCGCGCCCTTCGTCCAGTTGGAACTTGGCGATCAATTGCTTGCCCAAGTGGCCGCGCGCGCCCTCGGCAAACACGGTGTACTTGCCCAGCAACTCCATGCCGAGTTGAAAGTTCTCGGTCGGCTCGCCGTCTTTGCCCACACCCAGGTTGCCGGTGGCCACGCCTTTGACGGAACCATCTTCGTTGTACAGCACCTCAGCCGCAGTGAAGCCCGGGAAAATTTCCACCCCGAGGTTTTCGGCTTGCTGGGCCAACCAGCGCGTGAAGTTGGACAGGCTGATGATGTAGTTGCCGTGGTTCTGCGCGCATTCGGGCAGCAGCATGTTCGGGGTGCGCAGGGCCGAGGTTTCGCTCAAAAAGCTCCAAGCGTCGTCGGTCACTGGTTGGTTCAGCGGCGCGCCCAGTTCTTTCCAGTTGGGCAACAACTCGGTGAGTGCTTTGGGGTCCATGATGGCGCCCGACAAAATATGCGCGCCGGGCTCGCCACCCTTTTCCAGCACCACGACCGAAACGTCTTGACCTTTGGCTGCCGCCAATTGCTTCAACCGAATGGCGGTGGACAGGCCCCCGGGGCCACCGCCGACCACGACCACGTCGTAGTCCATGGATTCGCGTGGGCCGTAGGTGCTCAAAATTTCTGCAGGTGTCATGGGGTTCTCATCGTGCTGGAAAAAATGTGTCCAGGCATCCCTGTGTAGGGTGTCTGAAGGGTGACTCATTTTATGCGGTGAAACCGCACAATCACAGCCACTGAACGTCACGGGGCCTAAAGCACCGTGTTCCTTGGCCCACCGACCCTGCCATTCTTATGAAAATCGAAATCCCAGAGCGCAAAAAATTGGTCCATCAGATGCTTATTCAGGTCCGGTGGGGCGACATGGACATCATGGGCCACGTCAACAACACGGTGTACTTCAGGTACATGGAGTCCATCCGGATCGACTGGTTCGTCAAGCTGGGGTACGATCCGACCCCGCAAGGCCAAGGCCCCATCATCGTCAACGCGTTTTGCAACTTCTACAAACAGATCGAGTACCCCGGCGATGTGCTGGCCAAGTTGTATGTCAGTGACCCGGGGCGCACCACGTTTGAGAGCTGGATCACGCTGGAGCGCAAGGACGAGCCTGGCGTGATTTATTCGGCGGGCGGCGCCACGGCCATTTGGGTGGACTTTCCCTTGCAAAAGGCCGTGTCTTTGCCCGACTCCGTGCGCGCGCTGGTCACCGTCTGAATCAGGCGGGCTTGCTTTTCGGCACACGGCCCATCAAGTAGAACTCGGGGTTGGGCATCATGCCGCTGAAACTGGCCATGCGGTTCGACAGGCCAAAGAAGGCGGTGATGGCGGCGATGTCCCACGCGTCTTCGTCGTTGAAACCCTGGGCGTGCAGGGCGGCAAAGTCAGCGTCTGCTATCTCGTCGGAGTGCAGGCAAACCTTCATGGCAAAGTCGAGCATGGCGCGTTGGCGCAGCGAGATGTCGGCCTTGCGGTAATTGATGGTGACCTGGTCCGCCACCAAAGGTTTCTTTTCGTAAATGCGCAAGATGGCGCCATGCGCCACCACGCAATACAGGCAGTGGTTGGCGGCGCTGGTGGTGGTGACGATCATCTCGCGATCGCCCTTGGTCAGGCCGCTCTCGCGCCCCACCGACTCGGGCACCATCAGCGCGTCATGGTAGGCAAAAAAGGCGCGCCACTCGGCCGGGCGACGGGCAAAGGCCAAAAACACATTCGGTACAAACCCGGCTTTCTCCTGCACTTCCAAAATTTTGGCGCGAATGTCGTCGGGGACATTGTTCAGTTCGGGGACGGGGTAGCGGGCAGTGGTCATGGTCGGTCTCATTGTGTTTATGCTGTGGACATTTTCCACCAAAAGAAAGCCGCGCATGAAACCCGAAGACTCCGCCTTGATCCATGACCCCGCTTTTCAAAACGGTCTGGCCACGCGTACCCAAGTGATGGGCGAGCCTTTTGTCGACCGGGCCTTTACCAATGCCAATGAATACACCTTGCCGATGCAGGAATTCATCACCCGCAACGCTTGGGGCAATGTGTGGCAGCGCCCGGGCCTGGACCTGAAAACCCGCAGTCTGATCACCGTGGCCATGCTCGCCGCCCTGGGTAAACAAACCGAACTCAAAGGCCATGTGCGCGGCGCTTTGAACAATGGCGTGACCCCTGAGGAGTTGCGCGAAGTCATGCTGCACGCCACGGTGTACTGCGGCTTTCCGTCTGCGATCGATGGGTTTCGGTCGGTGGTCGAGGTGGTGGAAGCCCAGGCCGTCAAGCCCGCGGTCTGAGTACGCGCCTGAGCGTGATCGCCCCGTGACCGCCCCGAGCGACCACGCTGGCAGACGCGGGAATTTGCACCATGGGCACTTTAATGGTAGTTTTGTCAGATTTGTGCAGGGCGTGCCCATCATTCAGTGGGTGTTTCTTTTCTGTCTCTGATTCAAGGATGCAAGCATGAGCAAAATTGAAGAGCTACTCAAGCAGCAGCAAGAAATTACTGCGGCCATTCAAGCGGAATATGCCAGGAGCAAAGCGGAGGCGGAAAAAGGCGAAGCCCAAGCGCAGTACGAATTGGCTGTCATTCACTACAAAGGCCAAGGTGTTCCGCAAAATTTTGCAGAAGCCAGTCGCTGCTTCAAGTTGGCCGCAGCCCAAGGCAACGCGCTTGCACAAATTGCCCTGGGCGGGATGTACGAACAAGCACAGGGTGTGGCCAAGGACGCCGTAGAAGCGGTGCGTTTGTATCAGTTGGCTGCCGCGCAAGGCCATGCGGTGGGACACTGCAGGCTGGGCTTGATGTATGAATCCGGGCAAGGCGTCAAACAGGACTACCAAGAAGCGATACGCCATTTCAAATGGGCGGCGCAGCATGGCGATGCCCATGCCCATTACGCCATGGGCAACGTGTATGAAAACCACCATGGCGTTGAGCAGGACAACGCCGAAGCCGTGCGGTGGTTCAAATTGGCTGCGGGCTTGGGGCATGAGGATGCGCATATCCGAATGGGGCTTCTTTTGGAGCAAGGGCACGGCGTCAGGCAAGACTATGCGGAAGCGATGCGTTGCTTCATGGTGCTTGCAGCCAAAGGGCATGCGCAGGCGCAGATCCAAGTGGGAACAATGTACGACCAAGGTTTTGGTGTCAAGCAAGATTATCTGCAAGCCAAACGCTGGTTCAGCTTGGCCGCAGCCCAAAACGACCCGGTGGCACAGACCAAGATGGGATTGATTTACGCCAATGGCAAGGGCGTGCCGCAGAACTACGCTGAAGGCATCCGTTGGTACAAGCTGGCGGCAGCCCAAGACAATGCGGCCGCGATGTCCAACCTCGGCTTCATGTTTGAACACGGCTTGGGCGTGGAAATTGACGAGGCCCAAGCGCTGCAGTATTTCAACAAAGCTGCCAGGAAAGGCGACCCCAACGCGATCAAAAATCGCGACATCATCGAAGCCCGCATCGCCGCGCGGCAACCGCACACGCCCTGAAGTACCGGCGAGGCCGAAAGGCTTTGCTTGGGTTGGGCGTTGTCGCCAGTTCCCATCTACCCCGCCATCAGCTTGTGCACCAAGTCCGCCGTGGTGGAGGCTTTGTATTTGCGCATCAGTTTGGCGCGGTAAATTTCCACTGTGCGGTGGCTGATGCTCAGGGCTTTGCCGATTTCTTTGCTGGTCAAACCGCCCATCAGGTGGGCGGCGACTTCGCGTTCGCGGGCGGTGAGTTCGGCCTTCACGGGGCGCCTTGCGCTCAGGTCTTCAAAGGTCCAGATGCCGGCCTCATGCGGAGCCTGGCGGTTCAGGGCGCGGCCGGTCACATGGCACCAAAAGGTTTCACCCTTGAAGCGGCCGTCGACCCGTTTCATCACCCGGTTGTCGGCGTATACGCCGTTGGCGTTCAAGATTGGCGCGATGCGCTGGCCGGTGCGCTCGTATTCGTCGACGCTGGGGTAGAGCTGTTGAAAGGTCTGGCCAATGAGTTGCTCACGGCTGGCGCCAAACATGTCGCAAACGCGTTCGTTGCAGTCCACCATGGTGCGGTTGCGTGACAGCACCATGCCAATCGGGGCCAACTCGAAGGCCAGTTTGTAGTCAATCTCGGTCATGATGCGGAAATTTTTTGGGAAGGCTCAAGCGCTGAAGCGCGGGTTTGCCCTTTACGAAATACTACGTAGTTGAATACGTAGTATCTTAGGCGGTGTTGATTCATTCTTTCAGGAGCGAGCTGTGAACAAGATTTACCCTTCTGCGGCGGCTGCCTTGCAGGACATCGTGGCCGATGGCCAGTTGTTTGGCGTGGGCGGCTTTGGCCTGTGCGGCATCCCCGAGGCATTGATCGCTGCGCTGCGCGACTCGGGTGTGAAAAACCTGACGGCGATTTCCAACAACGCCGGCGTGGATGGCTTTGGTTTGGGCCTGTTGCTGGAAACACGCCAAATCACCAAAATGATTTCGTCCTACGTGGGCGAGAACAAAGAGTTTGAGCGCCAGTACCTGGCGGGCGAGTTGGCCTTGGAGTTCACACCCCAAGGCACGCTGGCTGAAAAGCTGCGTGCCGGCGGCGCCGGCATTCCGGCTTTCTTCACCAAAACCGGCGTCGGCACCTTGGTGGCCGAGGGCAAAGAAACGCGTGAGTTTGACGGTGAGACCTACATCATGGAGCGCGCTTTGGTGCCCGATGTGTCTTTGGTCAAGGCCTGGCGCGCGGACACCTCGGGCAATTTGCAGTTCCGCTTCACCGCGCGCAACTTCAACCCGGCGGTGGCCATGGCCGGCAAGATTTGCGTGGTTGAAGTTGAAGAGATTGTGGAGAAGGGCGAGATGCACCCCGACAGCGTGCACCTGCCGGGCATTTACGTGCACCGCATCGTGTTGAACGCGAGCCCCGAAAAACGCATTGAAAAACGCACCATCACCGAAACGGCTGGCGTTTGAAGCCCGTCGTGACCGAAACAACAGGAGTTTGATATGAGCTGGAGTCAAGACCAAATGGCCGCCCGTGCGGCGCATGAACTGGAAGACGGTTTTTACGTGAACCTGGGCATCGGCATCCCGACCTTGGTGGCCAATTTTGTGCCGGCAGACAAAGAAGTGTGGCTGCAGTCCGAAAACGGCATGCTGGGCATCGGTCCGTTCCCGACCGAAGCCGAAGTCGACGCTGACCTGATCAACGCCGGCAAGCAAACCGTCACCACCATCCAAGGCTCGTCCATCTTTGGCAGCGAGCAGTCGTTTGCCATGATCCGCGGCGGCAAGATCAATTTGTCGATCTTGGGGGCGATGCAGGTCAGTGAGAAGGGCGATCTGGCCAACTGGATGATCCCCGGCAAGATGGTCAAGGGCATGGGCGGCGCGATGGATTTGGTCGCCGGCGTCAAACGCGTGATCGTGCTGATGGAACACGTGGCCAAGAAAAAAGACGGCACCGAAGACCTGAAAATTTTGCCCAGCTGCACCTTGCCCTTGACGGGTGTGGGTGTGGTGGACCGCATCATCACCGACTTGGCGGTGATGGATGTGACACCACAAGGCTTGAAGGTGGTGGAGCTGGCGCCGGGCGTGACGCCAGAGGCCATTCAAGCCAAAACCGGGGTGACCTTGATTTTTTAATCCAGTCCTGACCTGAACGCTAAAACCGCTCTCGAGAGCGGTTTTTTTTTCGCCTTCGCATTGCGAAAGGGTGGCATGAATCATCGCACCGAAGACAAATCAACAAAGTTGCCTTCAACATAACTTATTTAATCATTATTAATAATGAGATCGAATTAGTTAATTTTAAATATAGAATAGTGCATATC
>CAIWWN010000081.1 GCA_903916355.1 uncultured Burkholderiales bacterium
ATGGTGATCGTGCCGTCTTCGTTGATGTTGATCTGAGTGCCAGTTTCTTCGGTCAGCGCACGGATGGTGGCGCCGCCTTTGCCGATCACGTCACGGATCTTCTCGGGGTTGATCTTCATGGTGAAGAGCTTGGGTGCGAAGTCAGACACTTCGGTCTTGGCTTCGCCCATCGACGACTGCATGGCTTCCAGAATGTGCATGCGTGCTTCTTTGGCTTGAGCCAATGCGACTTGCATGATTTCTTTGGTGATGCCCTGGATCTTGATGTCCATCTGCAAAGCCGTGATGCCGTTGGTGGTACCGGCCACTTTGAAGTCCATATCGCCCAGGTGATCTTCGTCACCCAAGATGTCGGTCAACACAGCGAAACGGCTGGCGTCTTTGATCAGGCCCATGGCGATACCGGCCACGTGGGCTTTCATTGGCACGCCAGCGTCCATCAAGGACAAGCAACCGCCGCAGACCGAAGCCATGGATGAGGAGCCGTTGGACTCGGTGATTTCAGACACCACACGCATGGTGTACGGAAACTCTTCTTTGCTCGGCAACACGGCGGCCAACGCACGCTTGGCCAAACGGCCGTGGCCGATTTCGCGGCGCTTGGTCGAACCCATGCGGCCCACTTCGCCGGTGGCAAAGGGAGGCATGTTGTAGTGCAGCATGAAGCGGTCTTCGTACTCACCAGCCAAAGCGTCAATGCGCTGGGCATCGCGCTCGGTACCCAAGGTGGTCAACACCAAAGCTTGGGTTTCGCCGCGGGTGAACAGCGAGGAGCCGTGGGTGCGTGGCAACACGCTGTTGCGAATTTCGATCGGACGCACCGTGCGTGTGTCACGGCCGTCAATGCGGGGCTCGCCGGCCAAGATCTGGCTGCGCACGATACCGGCTTCGATATCAAACAACATGCCTTCGACCTTGACGCCATCAAATTCAATGCCTTCTGCTTTCAAGCTGGCTTTGACGCTGGCGTAGGTTTCGCGGCAAGCGTGCGTGCGGCTTTGCTTGTTGCGGATTTGGTAGGCCGCGCGCAATTTTTCTTCGGCCAAAGCATTGACCTTGGCAATCAAAGGCTCGTCCTTGGCTGGGGCAGTCCAGTCCCACGCTGGTTTGCCAGCGTCGCGCACCAATTCGTGGATGGCGGTGATGGCGATATTGCCTTGCTCGTGACCGAACACGACGGCGCCAAGCATGATCTCTTCAGACAATTGTTGGGCTTCCGACTCGACCATCAACACGGCAGTTTCGGTACCGGCCACGATCAGGTCCATCTGGCTGTCTTTGCGCTGGGTCTGGCCCGGGTTCAAGACATACTCGCCGTTGATGTAACCCACGCGGGCTGCACCGATAGGGCCAGTGAAAGGAATGCCAGAGATCGACAAAGCAGCCGACACGGCGATCATCGCGGCGATGTCAGCGTCGACTTCAGGGTTCAAAGACACGGTGTGGATGACCACATGCACGTCGTTGTAGAAGCCTTCTGGGAACAAAGGACGGATCGGGCGGTCAATCAGACGGCTGGTCAATGTCTCGAGTTCGCTGGGCTTGGCTTCACGCTTGAAAAAGCTGCCGGGGATCTTGCCTGCGGCGTAAGCTTTCTCGATGTAATCCACAGTCAAGGGAAAGAAATCTTGGCCAGACTTGGCGATTTTGGAAGCTACGACAGTGGCCAAAACCACGGTGTCTTCGATGTTGACCAGCACAGCGCCGGAAGCTTGACGGGCGATTTCGCCGGTTTCCATGATGACCTTGTGTTGGCCCCACTGGAAGGTTTTAGTGACTTTATTGAAAATGGTCATGGTTCAGTACTCCTGAAAAACAAGTGCATCTGGCTGCACAGAAAGCCCGGTTTTTGACAGTTTGAACACGATGCCATTCCACAAGACACCTGCAATGGCTGGTGGAATGACACAGCGCGGGTTCGTTCTGACAAAGTCCGAAAACGCTCTATTTAGAAAACCCAATGTACAAAGCGCCTGAGCTAGCGAGCTAACTCAGGCGCCTTATTCATCTGAAGAGACGATTACTTACGCAGGCCAAGTTTGGCAATCAACGCAATGTAACGGTCAGCATCTCTGGACTTGAGGTAGTCCAGCAATTTACGACGACGGCTCACCATACGCAACAAACCGCGGCGACCGTGGTGGTCTTTGGCGTGGGTTTTGAAGTGAGGTGTGAGTTCGTTGATACGAGCGGTCAGCAAAGCCACTTGGACTTCTGGACTGCCCGTGTCATTGACGGCGCGGGCGTTGGCCTTGACGACCTCAGCCTTGATAGAAGATGCAATCATCTTTATTTCCTTGTATTTCGCTTAATTCGGAAAAAAATCCGAAAAATAGCGAGGTTTTGAACTTGCGCTGCAGATTGGATCGACCTGTAGCGTGCTGCCTTGCACCATGCAAAGCCTTGAAATTATAACTCGTTACAGCCAGCCCCGCAGCCGGTCAACGCCTTGCACCAGTCGCGCCAGGTCTTGGGAGGCAAAGCACCAACGCAGCCAGCCCTGCGCCTCGGGGGCAAAGGCTTCGCCGGGTGCCAGGCCCAAACCGGCCTCCACCACCAAGCGTTTGGCCGTGGCGACCGAGTCGGGGTGGCCTTGCAGCTTGAAAAACGCATACATTCCACCTCGTGCCGGGGCCAACTCCACCCCGGGCAGGGCTTGCAACAGCGGCACCAGGGTGTCGCGGCACTGCTTGAGGTGCGCCACCACCTGCGGCGTGATGTCTGCGGTGTGCTGCAAGGCGGCAATGCCCGCGCGCTGCGTGAACACCGAGGCGCAGGACGTATTGAACTCAATCAATTTGCCCATAGCCTGCGTCATGGCGGGGGGCATGACCAGCCAACCCAGGCGCCAACCCGTCATCAAAAAGCTCTTGGAAAAACTGTGCACCACCACCAAGCGGTCGTCAGGCGCGCTCACATCCAAAAATGAAGGCGCAGCGCCGTTGGCCGTGTCGCCCTCGTAGTACAGGCGCTCGTACACCTCGTCCGCCAAGATCCAGGTGCCCGTTTGTCGGCAATGGGCGACCAAGGTGGCTTGCTCTTCGCGCGTCAAGGTCCAACCCGTGGGGTTGTTGGGTGAATTGACGATCAGCAAGCGGGTGCGCGGCGTGATGGCCGTTAACAGGGCCGCCATGTCCAATACCCACTGCCCTTGCACAGGCTTAAGGGACACGCATTTCAAGTTGGCCCCCATCACCAAGGCTTGTGCCGTCAAATTCGGCCAGACCGGCGTCACCGCCACCACCTCGTCGCCCGCATCCACCAGCGCCTGGATGGCCAGCATCAAGGCATTGACGCCGCCCGAAGTGATGGCCAAACGCTCCACGCCAATCGGGCCATGCAAAGCGCCCATGTAGGTGGATACGGCCTCGCGCAACTCGGGCATACCCAGGTTGTGCGCGTAAAAAGTCTCGCCCTGGTGGATCGAGTCGATCGCAGCCTGGCGCACCACTTGGGGCGTGACCTCGTCGCTCTCGCCAAACCAAAAGGCCAGCACATCGCTGCGGCCCAGGCCCGCGTTGGCCACCTCACGGATGCGGGACTCTTCAACATCGAGAACGGTTTGGCGTAAAAAAGGCTTCATGGTCGGTTTCATGGGGAGTGAGTTGTGATGGTAGCCCAGACGGGCTTGGCAAATGGCGTCAACATTTTTAAAATGAGTTTACAAAAACAGACAGGGAGAAACGCATGCACACGTCAACAAGGTCAAAGACAATGACGAGGACATCGCTATCTGCGATCACCCTCTTCGCCGTCCTCAGTGTTTTCAATATGAGCTTGGCACAGAGCCACAGTAACTCTGCATTCGCCACCGAAGCCGTGAAGCACGCCAAGCGCCCCAAGCCCGACAAAGGCAAGGGCGAAACTATTCCAGAACGCGACCGGCGATTGTTGCGCGAATGCAAGGGCCGCCCCAACGCGGGCGCTTGTGAGGGTTATGTCCATTAAAGCCATGATTCTAAAATCAGCCGTGCACAATAGACTCCATGAACTCCATGCGGATCGATAAATGGCTGTGGGTGGCGCGTTTTTTCAAAACACGTTCACTGGCCACCGACGACATCAACAAAGGGCGCGTCCAAGTCAATGGCCTGGTGGCCAAGCCTTCGCGCGATGTGAAAGCGCAAGACACCGTGTTGATCCGCCAAGGCGACATGACGCGCACGGTGCTGGTGCTGGGCTTGAGCCCGATGCGCGGATCCGCACCTGTAGCGCAGGCGCTGTACCAAGAAACACCTGAAAGCTTGAGCCTGCGCGCCAAAGTGTCCGAGCAGCGCCATTTGGCGCATGAGCCTGCACTGAGCATTGAGCACGGTCGCCCCACCAAGCGCGACCGGCGCGAACTGCAACGCGCGGGCCAGGGTTGGGGCGATCGCTGGTCTGCCAGCGTGGACGATTAAGGCGGGGTCCCGCAGACGACAAGAACCGCGGCCCACAGAGGGTTTTCACCATCGGCCAGGTACAGGGCGCCGCCTACAGTCAGGCCAAGGAGAAAACCACATGCCTTTTGCCTTTCCCAACGCCCTGTCTTCACCACGCTCTATTTCCGGATTCCGCCGCAGCCTCAGCCTCTCACTGCTGGTGGCGGCCACCTTGGGCAGCACACTCACTCAAGCGCAAACCTACCCGGTCAAACCGATCCGCCTGGTGGTGACATTCACGCCCGGTGGCGCGCCCGACATTTTGGCCCGCTTGTTCAGCGAAAAAGCGCAACTCGGCCAACCCGTGGTGATCGACAACAAGCCCGGCGCGGGCGGCAATATTGGGGCCGACGCGGTAGCCAAATCGGCCGGCGACGGCTACACCCTGGTCATGGGCACGGTGGGCACGCACTCGATCAACGGCTCGCTGTACGACAAAATTCCTTACGACATGGTGAAAAGCTTCACGCCCATTTCGCTGATTGCTTCAGCGCCGAATTTGCTGGTGGTGAACAACGACCTGCCGGTCAAATCGGTGCCCGAGCTGATCGCTTACATGAAGGCCAACCCCAACAAGCTCTCGTTTGGCTCGCCGGGCACCGGCACCTCGGTGCACGTTTCAGGTGAGTTGTTCAAGTCCATGACCGGCACCACCATGACGCACATTCCCTACAAGGGCCGTCAGTTTGCGATTCCCGATTTGGTGGGCGGCAGCATTCAGCTGATGTTCGACAACATGCCTTCTGCCTTGCCCATGGCCAAAGAAGGCAAGATCCGCGCATTGGCCCAAACCACCGCCAAGCGCTCACCCGCTGCGCCCGATGTGCCGACCATGGCCGAGTTTGTACCCGGCTTTGAAGCCACCACCTGGTTTGCCATGTTTGCGCCAGCCAACACACCACGCGCCGTCATCGACAAACTCAACGCCGAAGTGGTGCGCGTGTTCAAACTGCCAGATATCCAAGAGCGCCTGAAAACCATTGGCTTGGACCCGGTGCTCTCCAGCCCTGATGAATTGGCGCGCTACCAGGCGGTGGAAATCGCCAAGTGGGCCAAAGTGGTCAAAGAGTCTGGCGCCAAAGCCGAATAAAACAGAGCCACTTTCAAGGAATTCAAATGACCACATCATTTCCCCGTCGCCATGTCTTGCAAGCTGGTTTGGCCGGTGCCGCCAGCATCGCCCTACCGGCCCTGGCGCAAAGCAATTTTCCGTCGCGACCGATCAAACTGATTTGCCCTTGGCCTGCGGGCGGCTCCACCGATGCCATCATGCGTGCGCTGGGTGAGAGCGCCTCGCGCATCATGAACAACCCGGTCATCGTTGAGAACAAGGCCGGTGCCGGTGGCATGATGGGCCCCAATGAACTGGTCAGCGCCAAGCCTGATGGCTACACCTTGACGCAACTGCCGATTGGTATTTTTCGCATCCCTCACATGCAAAAAACGCTGTTCGACCCCCTCGCAGATATCACCTATGTGGTTTGCCTGACCGGTTACACCTACGGCATCGTGGTTCGTTCTGATTCGCCAATCAAGAACATCAAAGACCTGGTCGCCTTTGCCAAAGCCAAACCCGGCGAATTCACATTTGGCTCCACCGGTAACGGCACCACACCCCATTTGGCGGTGGAAGAATTCGCCATGAAGGCCGGCATCAAGTTACAGCACGTGCCCTTCAAAGGCAATGCCGATGGCATGCAAGCCCTGTTAGGAGGCCATGTGATGGCGCACAGTGACGCCACCGGATGGGGTCAGCATGTCGATGCAGGCACCTGTCGCTTGCTCGCCACCTATGGCAGCAAACGCACCAAGCGCTGGCCGACCGTGCCCACCCTGAATGAGTTGGGGTATGACACGGTGTCGGATTCGCCATTTGGCATTGGCGCACCCAAGGGCATGGATCCAGCCATCACCCGCAAGCTGCATGACGCATTCAAGGCCACCTTGGAAGACCCCAAAGTGCTGGCCTCATTTGAAAAATACGACCAACCGGTGATTTACATGAACACCGAGGACTACACCAAGTACGCTCGCGAGACTTTTCCCAAAGAACGAAAAGTCATCGAGCAACTGGGCCTGTTGAAATCGGCTTGACGACTCACCCCGGCCGCACCATGCTGCACGTGGTGGGCCGGCTTGCTTGCTCAGCGTTGATCTGACGAATCACCTTGAAGCCGTAGCCCGAGCCCTCCACGTCGTACTTCACGCCCTTGTCGCCCTGCTGAGCCATCACACCCACCACCAAAGGTTGCTGAAACTGATGGTCACTTGCGCGCATGCGACCCGTTTGGCCCGCCATACTGACCTGGGCTTTCTCCAACTGCAGCGCGACCGCTTGGGGCTCTGAGTTGCCGGCCTTTTCGATGGACTGCACCAAGGCTTCAATCATCATTTGCATGCGCAAATGCAGATAGTCGTCGGCTGGCTTGGGGAAACGCTGGTGGAACGCTTGCACAAAGGCATCGCTGGCTGCACCAGGCACATTGGGCAGCCACTCAGCCACAGCCAACACATTGCCCACACCCGCGTCGCCCAAGGCCGCAGGGGCCCCCAGAGCATTGCCATAAAACGTATAAAACTTGCCTGCATAACCGGCCTCGCGTGCGGCCTTGACCAGCAAAGTCAAATCGTTACCCCAGTTACCGGTTATCACCGCTTGGGCACCGCTGGCTTTGATTTTGGCGGCGTAGGGCAAAAAGTCTTTGACGCGTCCCACCGGGTGCAACTCGTCTCCCACCACTTTGACATCGGGTCGCTGCAATCCCAACTGGGCGCGTGCTTCGCGCAGCACGGCTTGGCCAAAGCTGTAGTCTTGCCCAATCAAATACACCGCGTGCACTGCTTTGTCTTGCTTGAGAACCTGCATCAGCGCACCCATGCGCATGTCGGCATGGGCATCAAAGCGAAAGTGCCAGAAGCTGCATTTCTCATTCGTCAAGGCCGGGTCGACCGCCGAGTAGTTGAGAAACAGCACCCGCTTGCCAGGCTCGCGCTCGTTGTGTTTGTTGATCGCGTCCAGCAAGGCCGCAGCATTGGCTGAGGAATTGCCTTGCAGCACAAACTGCGCGCCATCGTCCAGTGCCGCTCGAAAAACCGACAAGGCCTCTTCGTTTTGACCTTTGCTGTCGTAGCGCTGCAAGGTCAAAGGGCGCGCGCCTGATGCGGTTTTGACGCCGCCGCGGGCATTAACCCGCTCCACCGCCCACACCAGGTTGCGGTAAACGGCTTCGCCGGTGTTGGCAAAGGGCCCGCTCAAACCTTCGATCAAGGCCAATTGAATCGGTGGCTGGGTCGATTGCGCATGCGCTGCATTGACCATGAAAACACTGAAACAAAGCACCGCACGCAGCAACGAAAAAATTAACTTCAAAACCATCATCCAAGAAATAAACAGAAACGTGCAGGCTTCAAACCAAGCCCTCAAGACAAACAGTTAATCCAAGCTGTCCAAGGGCCAGCGTGGCTTCACGTCGAAGCTGTAGCGATGCTCGGCCTGTTGCCGCCCCGCATCCAAGCGCATGGCGGCGGCCATGGCGATCATGGCGCCGTTGTCGGTGCACAAATGCAGCTCAGGGTAATGCACCCGCACGCCGGCTTTGGCACAAGCGGCATTGAGTTGGCGGCGCAACTCCCGGTTGGCCCCCACGCCACCGGCCACCACCAGGCGTTGCAGGCCGGTGTGTTTCAAAGCGGCCATGGACTTTTTAAGCAAGACCTCGACAATCGCCGCTTGCGTGGACGCCGCCAAATCGGCGCGAATGACTGAGCCCTCTTGCAGCACCGCAGGCCCCAGCTTTTGCGACTGGGTCAACACCGCTGTTTTCAGGCCCGCAAACGAAAAATCAAAATTGACGCTGTGCAACAAGGGCCGAGGCAATTTGTAGGCCGCCGGATCGCCCTGCTCAGCCAGCATGGCCAAGCCCGGCCCACCGGGGTAAGGCAAGCCCATCAACTTGGCCGACTTGTCAAAGGCCTCGCCGGCCGCATCGTCAATGGTTTCGCCCAAGATTTCGTAGCGGCCCACGCCATCGACCCGCATCAGCTGCGTATGCCCGCCCGAGACCAACAACGCCACAAACGGAAACTGCGGCGGATCAGCACTCAAAAAGGGTGAGAGCAAATGCCCTTCGAGGTGGTGCACGCCCAACACCGGTTTGCCCAATGCCGCGGCCAAAGCGCAGGCCACGCCCGAACCCACCAGCAGCGCTCCGGCCAGACCGGGACCACGCGTATAGGCCACCACATCCACGTCCTGCAAGCTGCAAGCGGCTTCCTTCAAGACCCGGGTGGTCAAAGGCAAGACACGGCGAATGTGGTCGCGGCTGGCCAACTCGGGCACCACACCGCCATAGGCTTGGTGCATCTCGATCTGACTGTGCAAAGCGTGCGCCAGTAAACGTGGCAGTCTGTGCGGCACACTTGACGGCGCACCGGGCGCCGCCGTCTCGACCAAGGCGACACCAGTTTCGTCGCAAGAAGATTCAATACCCAAAATTAGCATAGGTGCCAAGTGTAGAGGCAAGTGAACAGACAAGGCCGGGCCCAAATTCAAGCGCAACATGCGGTGTAATCGGGGCAGCAGAAAAAAACACCTTGCTGGAACCACGCCATGACCACCCCGACACCCACGCCCATTCGCATCATCTCTTCCATGGCCACCAAGGCCTTGTTGACCGATCTGGCGCGCTTATTCGAAGCCCAATCGCCTGAATTTTCAGTTCAGATTGAGTCGGTGGGCGGTGTGGACGCGGCCAAACGCGTCCAAGCCGGCGAAGCGTTTGACTGCGTGGTGCTGGCCCGCAACGCCATCGACACCTTGATGCAAGGCGGCAAACTGGTGCCAGGCAGTCGCGTTGACCTGGTCCACTCCAGTGTGGCGGTGGCGGTGCCTGCAGGCGCGCCCTGCCCTGACATTGCCAGCGAAGCGGCCTTGAAACAAGCGGTCTTACAGGCCAGCAGCATCGGTTACTCCACCGGCCCGAGCGGCGTTGAATTGCTCAAGCAGTTTGATCGCTGGGGCATCACCGCCCAAGTCCAAGACAAATTGATGCAAGCCCAACCCGGCATTCCCGTGGGTGCTTTGTTGGCGCAAGGCCGGGTGGCACTGGGCTTTCAGCAACTGAGCGAGATGATGGGCGTGCAAGGCATCACCGTGCTCGGCCCTTTGCCGGATGCGGTGCAGGTGACCACCACGTTTTCAGGGAGCGTGTCGGTGACATCTGCGCAAGCGCAGGCGGTTCAAAGCTTGCTGAGTTTTTGGGCCTCTGAGGCGACTGCGAAGATCAAACTGCGCCATGGACTTGAAGCTGCATGAGCAGCAGTTTCAACCAAGGCACTCAAATGGACTTTTGATTGACTCGCTTGGACAAGGCTTCAGCGCTTTCTTTGCGTTCGCTGTACCGATCCACCAAGTAAGGCGACACGTCACGCGTAAGCCAGGTGAACTTGACCAACTCCTCCATCACATCCACCACCCGGTCGTAATAGGCTGAGGGCTTCATGCGACCGGCTTCGTCAAACTCCAAAAATGCTTTGGCGACCGAGCTTTGGTTGGGGATGGTGATCATGCGCATCCAACGACCCAGAATGCGCATTTGATTGACCGCATTGAAGGACTGCGAGCCACCGCACACTTGCATCAGGGCCAGTGTTTTGCCTTGCGTGGGCCGTACCGCGCCGACCGACAAGGGAATCCAATCGATCATGCTTTTCATGATGCCGGTCATCGCACCATGGCGCTCGGGCGAACACCAGACCATGCCCTCGGACCATGCCGCCGCTTCGCGCAAGGCCACCACACGGGGATGCGAATCGGGGGCCGCATCAGGTTGCGGCAAATCCATAGGATCAAAAATCTGAACCTCGGCCCCCATGGCTTCGAGCAGGCGAGCCGCTTCCAGCGTCAGCAGTTTGCTGTAAGAACGCTCGCGTAATGAGCCATACAGCATGAGGATTCTGGGCGGGTGCGCCGACGCCTGCAAGGGCTTCAGCGAATTGTGTTGAGGGCGTTCGAAGCAACTTTCCTCCACATGAATCAAACTCTCATTCACTTTAGACACGCCATTTTTTTGCACATTGACTCATTAATTTTTGTAATTACCCTGATTTTGATCCGAACTCAAAACGGTATGAATGACCAGCCCCACACAGGCGCCGACCAACTCTGCCGCGATGAAAGCGGGCGCATCAAATGGGCTGATGCCCGCAAATGAATCGCTCATCATCCGGCCAAATACAGCGGCAGGGTTCGCGAACGAGGTACTGGCCGTGAACCAATAGGCCGCGCCGATATAGCAGGCCACCATACTGGAGGCTTTGCCTGCGGGCGAGCGCAAAATGACGAACAAGAGCCCTGCCGTCGCCACAGCCTCTGCCAACCATTGGCCCTCACCGGTTCTGGCCTTGTCAGACCACTGAAAAATGTCCATCTCGAACATCGCATGCGCAAGCCACGCACCCAAGGCTGCACCCATGAGTTGAGAGATCACATAGCCGATAAGGCGCTCGCGCGGTAAATCCTTGCGGTACGCCATGACCAAAGAAACTGCGGGGTTGAAGTGCGCACCACTCAAAGGACCGAGCGCTTCGATCAAGACGTAGAGCGCAAAAACGGTGGCCAAGGTATTCGCAATCAAAGCAACTGCCGTATTTCCAGCAGAGAGGTTCTCGGCCATGATGCCCGAGCCGATGACGGCACAGAGCAAGGCGGCTGTGCCCACCAGTTCAGCCAGGTATTGACGCCAATGCTTCATTTGCTTGCCAATTCACGCGCACTTTTTTCCAGTCCCATCTTGTCCAGACTGGTCAATGGCAAGTTGATGAAAATTTCCAAGCGGCGATGGATCAAATGCAAAGTTTGCCGAAATGCCTCAAGGCGTTGATCATCATCACCCGCAGCTTCAGAAGGGTCCGCATAACCCCAATGCGCTGTCGCAGGCTGACCGGGCCAATAGGGACACACTTCGCCAGCGGCGTTGTCACACACCGTGATGACCAAATCCATATGCGGAGCATCGGGTGTTGCAAAAACATCCCAGCTCTTGCTGCTCAATCCTTCAGTCGAAATTCCGGCTTTTTCAAGGGTCCTCAACGCCATGGGGTTGGGCACTTGATTGTCCCTGGGGCTGCTGCCAGCGGAGTACGCCTTAAAACGCCCTTTTCCCAAATGATTCAACAGGGCTTCAGCCAAGATGCTTCTGGCAGAGTTATGGGTACACAAAAATAAAACGTTCAAAGGGGTGGTTTTTGTCATGTTTTTAGCAATCACAGGCGGCTGCGGTTTCGGTCAGGCAAGCCTGACCTTGGCAACAGTTTTGGGTTAAGAAGCCCAGCACCGCGTTCATGCGGTCAAACTGGGCGCGGTAAATCAGGTTGCGGCCGCTGCGCTCTTGCGAGACCAAGTCGGCGTTCAGTAACTCTTTGAGGTGGAAAGACAGGGTTGCCGCAGGCACGGCCAACTGTTCGGCCAGCACCGCGGGGGTCATGCCGCCTGGGCCTTGCACGACCAGGGTGCGAAATATCTGCAGCCGGTTGGGCTGGGCGAGCGCGGCCAAGGCCTTGATGACTTCTTTATCTTCCATATTTCCATTATAGTCGAAATATATGACATTTCGATGTCAACCCTTGCTGAGGGGCAAGCCTGTCATTGCAAAAGACTTGATACAGATTCAGGTCCACAGCACGCAGAAGAAGTAAAAACGAAAACATGACGACACCCGAACACACTCCGAACTGGCTCACCACCCCGACGCGCTTCATGTTTTTCACCGGCAAAGGCGGCGTGGGCAAAACATCGCTGTCCACCGCCGCCGCCATCCATTTGGCCGACAGCGGCAAACAGGTGCTCTTGGTCAGCACCGATGCGGCCTCCAACCTGGACGTGATGCTGAACATCACACTCAGCAACCACCCGGGCCCTGTGCCCGGAGTGCCCGGCTTGGAAGTCCTGAACATTGACCCGGACGATGCAGCCCAGGCCTACCGGCAACGGGTGATCGCGCAAATGCCGGCGCAGACCAGCGACGCCGAAAAGGCGACGGTGCGCGAACAGCTGTCGGGCGCGTGCACCACCGAGATTGCCTCCTTCGACGAGTTCTCCAGCCTGCTGGCAGACGCATCCCATCGCTACGACCATGTCATTTTCGACACCGCGCCCAGCGGCCACACCTTGCGCCTGCTGAGCCTGCCCAAAGCGTGGAGCGGCTTTTTGGCCGGTAACGACCAAGGCGCGTCCTGCCTGGGGCCGCACTCGGGTTTGAAAATGCAAGAGACTCGATTCAACCAAGCCTTGGCCGCCTTGAGTGACCCCAAGTTGACCAGCGTGGAACTCATCACCCGGCCCGAAGTCAGCGCCCTGTATGAGGCGGCGCGCACCAGCGAAGAACTGCAAAGCCTGGGTTTGTCGAACCAGCGTTTGATCGTCAACGGGGTGTTCCATACCAGCAACCCGCTGGACGCCGTAGCCTGCGCCATTGAGCAGCAAGGCCAAAGCGCCATGGCGCAGATGCCCGAGGTGCTGCGCCATTGGCCACGCGACGAAGTGCCCCTGCGCGCCATCGACACCGTGGGCCTGCCTGCGCTGCGGGCCTTGTTGATGGATGCCCCTGCCCAGCCCCGGCCAACCGCAGCGCCCCTACAGGAGATGAAGGATTTGAACGAAGGGGGCCTGAACATGGCCGCGCTGGTGGCCGAATTGGCCATGCATGATCACGGCCTGATCATGGTCATGGGCAAAGGCGGCGTGGGCAAAACCACCGTCGCTGCAGCTTTGGCGCTGGGCTTGGTGGCGCGCGGCAAAACGGTGCACCTGAGCACCACCGACCCAGCTGCACACCTGACGCAAACCTTGGGCGCGCAGGTACCCGGCTTGCAAGTGAGCCGCATCGACCCGAAGGTGGAAACCCAAAACTACATCGCCAAAATCATGGCGGCCAAAGGCCCGGCACTGGATGCAAACGAGAAAGCACTGCTGCTGGAAGACCTGCAATCGCCTTGCACCGAAGAGGTGGCCGTGTTTCACGCCTTCTCGCACATCGTGGCGCAAGCGCGGAGCAGCTTTGTGGTGCTGGACACCGCGCCCACCGGGCACTCTTTGCTGCTCATGGACGCGGCCGGGGCTTACCACCGGCAAATGCTGAGCAGCTACGAACAACACACAGGCACGGCCGCCAAGATCATCACCCCGCTGATGCGGCTGCAAGACGCCAGCTACACGCGCATCATTTTGGTCACCCTGCCCGAGGCGACGCCGGTGTTGCAAGCGGCGGCTCTGCAAGAGGATTTGCGCCGCGCAAAGATCGAGCCCTATGCCTGGATCATGAACCGATCGGTGCTGGCCGCCGGCACGCAAGACCCGTTGCTGGTGGCTCGGCTGAAGGGTGAAGCGCAACAAATGAAAAAAATCCAGCAGGGCTTGGCGAAAAAAAATCTTTGTGATTCCTTTTCTCACCACGCCGCCCGTGGGGCTGCAAGCTCTAAGGGAAATAAGCGACACATCGAATTGAAAATAATGACGTACTCCGACTGGGCGACGTGGATAGACCGACTGAATGTCGCGCTGAGCTTAGCGAAGCAGCCAAACAGCCATCCGGCGCGGTTCTTGCAAGTCTTGCTGCATGCAGGAACCGCTTCGCATCGTTGTCATCATCTCTGACCCCAACTTGGTCGCCGAAGGCGATGAGCATGCTCAAGCCTTAGAAGATCGCTCGCGATTGCTGCGCATCGGCTTGCTGGAAGCCGGCTACAACCTGGTGGCCACTTTGCCGGCCGATGTGTTTTTGACGGAACGCCTGGCGCAGTTGCAAGCGGACATGGTGATCGTCGACGCGGAGAGCGATGCCCGCGACGCACTGGAGCATGTGGTCATGGCCACGCGCGATGAGCGCCGCCCCATCGTCATGTTCACCAACGACAGCGACACCCAGCATGTCAACGACGCCGTGGCCGCGGGTGTGACGGCCTACATCGTGGCGGGTCTGGCGCCTGAGCGCATTCACCCGATCTTGACGGTGGCCATGGCCCGCTTCAAACATGAACAAGCCTTGCTCGCCGAATTGAACGGCGCGCGATTGGAATTGAGCGACCGCAAAGTGGTAGACCGCGCCAAAGGCTTGCTGATGCAGCGCCAGAGCCTGACCGAGCAAGAGGCTTACGCCCGCCTGCGTAAAGCGGCGATGAACAAAGGCATGAAACTGGCCGAGATGGCGCAGCAGATGATCGACATGGCGGAGTTGCTGGGGTAATTTCGCGAAAGAATCGCTTGCGGGCAAGCTCCTACAACTCACCACAAAATTGTAGGAGCCAGCCTGCTGGCAATCCCCTACAGGTTCCAAAACGGCATCGATTGCAGGAAAACACCGACAGCGCCAAGACTGCACCAGCAAAGTGCGAACGCCCCAGAAGGGTGCGGTGCAAATCACCGAATCAGGGTCAGTAATCCCGAACAGCGCCCATTTGCGCCATCCCCCCAGGAAAACCCTTGGCACGGGGCTTGCGACAAGTACTTCAAGACCAACGAAGGTCAAACGACCGCAAAGCCCAACGACGGGTGTTGCGGTCACCGGACAAAGGCGTCCCCATGCAATCACGCTGCCTCGCAGTGCTGTTTGACATGAGGACGCTTTTTTGTTTTTGATTTTTGAAACTTCAGGAGTGAACCATGACCGACCTTCTCAAAACCAGTCTCTCGCGCCGCACGGTGCTGCAAGCCGCCACCGTGGGTGTGGCCGGTGTGTCCCCTGCTTTGCGCTCTATGGTCTACGCCGCCGGCTCGGATGCGCCCGAGAAAAAAGAAGTCAAGATCGGCTTCATTCCGCTGACCGATTGCGCCAGTGTGGTCATGGCCTCGGTGCTGGGCATTGACCAAAAGTACGGCGTCAAAATCATCCCCACCAAAGAAGCCAGCTGGGCCGGTGTGCGCGACAAATTGGTGAATGGCGAACTCGACTTTGCACATTCACTCTACGGTTTGATTTACGGCGTGCACCTGGGTGTGGCCGGACCGAAAAAAGACATGGCCGTGTTGATGACGCTGAACCACAACGGTCAAGCCATCACCTTGAGCAAAAAGCTAGCCGACAAAGGCGCGGTCGACGGCGCCAGTCTGGCCAAGCTGATGGCGAGCGACAAACGCGAATACACCTTTGCGCAAACCTTCCCCACCGGCACCCACGCCATGTGGCTGTATTACTGGATGGCAGCCAACGGCATCAACCCCATGAAGGACGCCAAAGTCATCACCGTGCCGCCACCACAAATGGTCGCCAATATGCGCGTGGGCAATATGGACGGCTACTGCGTGGGCGAGCCCTGGGGCCACCGCGCCATCATTGACGGCATTGGCGTGACCGCCATGACCACGCAAGACATCTGGAAAGACCACCCTGAAAAGGTGCTGGGCACCACCGCCGAGTTTGTGCAGAAGTACCCCAATACCGCGCGCGCCGTCACCGCCGCCATCATCGAAGCCGGCAAGTGGATCGACGCAGGCTTGCAGAACAAAAACAAGATGGCCGAAACCATTGCCGACAAGAGCTATGTCAACACCAGCGTGGACGCCATCAACCAGCGCATTTTGGGCCGCTACCAAGACGGCATGGGCAAGACCTGGGACGACCCGAACCACATGAAATTTTTTGCCGATGGTGCGGTCAACTTTCCTTACCTGTCGGACGGCATGTGGTTCTTGACGCAGCACAAGCGCTGGGGCTTGCTCAAAGACCACCCTGACTACCTCGCAGTCGCTAAACAGATCAACCAGATCGACATCTACAAACAAGCCGCCACAGCCACCAAGACGCCATTGCCCAAGAGCGATATGCGCACCAGCAAACTCATGGACGGTGTGGTCTGGGACGGCAAAGATCCGAAGAAATACGCCGAGTCTTTCAAAATCAAAGCCTGAGGAAGCCCATCATGGTGAGCGCTGTTTTTCATTCGGCCACTGCGGCCAAAGATGTGAAGGTCATGCCGGTGACGGCACCGGCCCCAGCCCGTGTCGATGCGCCACCTGGCTACGACTGGAACGACCTGTTGATGGCCGTGATGCCGCCGGTGCTGGGCATGCTGCTGCTGGTGCTGATTTGGTCCCTGGTCAGCATGGCCACGGCCGGCAGCATCCCGACACCGATCGACACGGCCAAGCAAGCGATCGACATCTTCAGCGACCCGTTCTACCGCAAGGGCCCGAACGACCAGGGCGTGGGCTGGAACGTGCTGGCCTCGCTGCAGCGCGTGGCCCTGGGCTTTGGCTTGGCGGCCGTGGTCGGCATTCCGGCCGGCTTTGTGATTGGCCGCTTTGAGTTCATCAGCCGCATGTTCAATCCGCTGATCAGCCTGATGCGCCCGGTCTCGCCCTTGGCTTGGTTGCCGATTGGTCTGTTGGTGTTCAAGGGCGCGCATCCCGCCGCCATCTGGACGATTTTCATCTGCTCGATCTGGCCGATGATCATCAACACGGCGGTGGGTGTGCAGCGTGTGCCGCAAGACTATATGAACGTGGCACGCGTGTTGAATCTGAGTGAATGGAAGATCGTCACCAAGATCCTCTTCCCCTCTGTGCTGCCGTACATGTTGACCGGCGTGCGCCTGGCCGTGGGCACCGCCTGGCTGGTGATCGTGGCGGCCGAGATGCTGACCGGCGGCGTGGGCATCGGCTTTTGGGTCTGGGACGAGTGGAACAACCTCAACGTCAAGAACATCATCATCGCCATTTTTGTCATCGGCATCGTTGGCCTGTTGCTCGAATACGCCTTGATCAAAATCGCATCCGCATTCACATACGAAGAGGTGAAGTCATGAGCAATCAAACCCTGAACGCCAAGTTCATTGAAATTGAGGGTGTGGCCCAGACTTTCAAAACCAAGAAGGGCAACTTCCCGGCCTTGCGTGACATCCACCTCACCGTGGCCAAGGGCGAATTTGTGGCCCTGATCGGCCACAGCGGCTGCGGCAAGTCCACGCTGCTGAACCTGATCGCCGGCTTGACGATGCCGACCGAGGGCCACTTGCTGTGTGCCAACCGCGAAATCGCCGGCCCTGGCCCGGACCGCGCGGTGGTGTTCCAGAACCATTCGTTGTTGCCTTGGCTCACCTGCTTTGAGAACGTCTACTTGGGTGTGGAGCGCGTGTTTGGTGCGGCTTCTAAGAGCACGGGTGCCGCGTCAGAAAACAAGGCCCAGTTGATGGCCCGCACCGACGCAGCACTGGCCCTGGTGGGTCTCACGGCGGCGGCACAAAAGCGCCCTGGCGAAATTTCGGGCGGCATGAAGCAGCGCGTGGGCATTGCCCGGGCCCTGGCCATGGAGCCCAAAGTACTGTTGATGGACGAGCCCTTCGGCGCCCTGGACGCGTTGACCCGCGCCAAGCTGCAAGACGAGCTCTTGGACATCGTGGCGCGCACGCAAAGCACGGTGGTCATGGTGACACACGACGTGGACGAAGCAGTCCTGCTATCGGACAAGATCGTGATGATGACCAATGGGCCAGCCGCCACGATTGGCGAAGTGCTGTATGTAGACCTGCCGCGACCACGCCGACGGGTCGAACTGGCCGAAAACGCCGACTACCAGCAGTACCGCAAAGCGGTGATTGACTTCTTGTACACCCGCCAAGCCCACGTCGAAAAAACAGCCTGAAAACCTGGCGGGACAGACCTGGCCGCAGGCCTGCTCTGTCCTCAACTGATTGGAATAAACCATGGACATGCGAACCCACCCCCAACCCAAAATGAAGCTGGTGCTGATTGGCAACGGCATGGCCGGCGTGCGCACGCTGGAAGAGTTGCTGAAGATCGCCCCTGATTTGTACGACATCACCGTCTTTGGCACCGAACCACACCCCAACTACAACCGCATTTTGTTGTCGCCGGTGCTGGCTGGCGAACAAACACTGGACGAGATCGTGCTGAACGATTGGTCTTGGTACACCGACAACCAGATTGACCTGCACACAGGCTGGACGGTGACCGAGGTGGACCGCATCAAGCGCGTGGTGCATGCGACCAATGCCCAGGGTCAGGTCATGACCTCCGCATACGATCGATTGGTGGTGGCCACGGGCTCCAACCCCTTCATGCTGCCCCTGCCCGGCAAAGACCTGCAAGGCGTGCTGGCCTACCGCGACATTGCCGACACCCAGGCCATGATCGACGCGGCCACGCAGTACCCACACGCGGTGGTGATTGGCGGCGGCCTGCTCGGCCTGGAAGCTGCCAACGGATTGATGAAACGCGGCATGCAAGTGACCGTGGTGCATGGGAGCGATTGGCTGATGGAGCGCCAACTCGACAATGTATCGGGCCAATTGCTGCAGCAGTCGCTCGAGGCGCGCGGCCTGCAGTTCCGCATGAACGCGCAAACCTCGGCGCTGATCGGTAACGAGTCGGGTCGCGTCAGCAAGGTGGAGTTCAAAGACGGCTCGCACGTGCTGGCCGACTTGGTAGTGATGGCGGTCGGCATTCGCCCCAACACGCAACTGGCCGAAAGTATGGGCCTGCATGTGAACCGCGGCATTGTGGTTAGCGACACTTTGCAAACCGTGACCGACCCGCGCATCTACGCCGTGGGCGAATGTGCGGCGCACCGTGGCATTGCCTATGGTTTGGTGGCGCCTCTGTTTGAACAAGGCAAAGTGCTGGCCAACCATTTGGCCGAGTTCGGCATTGGCCGCTACACCGGGTCCCTGACCTCGACCAAGCTCAAGGTCACAGGCATCGACTTGTTCTCGGCCGGCAACTTCATGGGCGACGAGAGCACCGAAGACATCGTGATGAGCGACCCCGCCGGCGGCATCTACAAAAAGCTGGTGATTCAAGGCGACAAGCTGGTGGGCGCCTGCCTGTATGGCGACACGGTGGACGGCAGCTGGTACTTCAAACTGCTGCGCGACGGCCGCAGCGTGGCCGACATCCGCGACAAGCTCATGTTTGGCGAATCGAACATTGGCGACGTGGGTCATCAAGGCCAAAGCAAAGCCTCTGCCATGGCAGACACCGACGAAGTGTGCGGTTGCAACGGCGTGACCAAGGGCGCGATTTGCAAGACCATCAAAGACAAAAGCTTGTTCACGCTGGAAGAAGTGCGCAAACAGACCAAGGCCAGCGCCAGTTGCGGCTCCTGCACCGGCTTGGTGGAGCAAATTTTGATGTTCACCGCCGGCGGTGACTACTCGGCCACACCCAAGACCAAAGCCATGTGCGGTTGCACCGAGCATGGGCATCAGGCCGTGCGCGACGCGATTGTGCAAAACAAATTACTCACCATTGGCGGCGTCTTCAAGGCCATGGACTGGCGCACGCCCAACGGCTGCGCCAGCTGCCGCCCCGCTGTCAATTACTACCTGCTCAGCAGCTGGCCCAAAGAGGCTCAAGACGATCCGCAAAGCCGCTACATCAACGAGCGCAGCCACGCCAACATCCAAAAAGACGGCACCTACAGCGTGATCCCGCGCATGTGGGCGGGCGAAACCACGGCCGCCGAACTGCGCCGCATTGCCGACGTGGTGGACAAGTACAACATCCCCACCGTCAAAGTCACAGGCGGCCAGCGCATCGATTTGCTGGGCGTGAAGAAAGAAGACCTGGTCAATGTCTGGAAAGACATCGGCATGCCTTCGGGCCACGCCTACGCCAAAGCGCTGCGCACGGTGAAAACCTGCGTGGGCAGCGAGTGGTGCCGCATGGGCACGCAAGACAGCACGCAAATGGGCAAGGACTTGGAAAAAGCCATGTGGCGCATGTATGCGCCGCACAAGGTCAAGTTCGCCGTTTCGGGCTGCCCGCGCAATTGTGCTGAAGCAGGGATCAAAGACGTGGGCATCATTGGCGTGGACAGCGGCTGGGAAATGTATGTGGGTGGCAACGGCGGCATCAAGACCGAAGTGGCACACTTTTTCACCAAGCTCAAAACGGCCGAAGAGGTGCTGGAGTACACCGGCGCTTTCATGCAGTTGTACCGCGAAGAAGGCTGGTACCTGGAGCGCACGGTGCACTACATCAACCGCGTCGGGCTGGACTATGTGAAGAAGAAAATTCTGGACGATGCCGTGTTGCGTGTGGCGCTGTGGGCCAAGCTGCAAGCCGCCTTGGATGGCGAACCCGATCCGTGGTTTGAACACAGCAAAGCCCAGCTGGACACGCGTCAGTTCACCCCCCTCATCACCGCCTAAGCCGATCTCCCTATTTCCCCATGCCCAAATTCCCACATGCCCCCTGTAGGAGCCTGCCTGCAGGCGATTCTTTGTTGACCGCATGCCTAGAAATCGCCAGCAGGCTGGCTCCTACAAGCTACCAAACAGGAACGAACGATGACCGCATGGACAAAAATTTGCCACATTGAAGACATCCCGGTCTTGGGCTCGCGCCGTGTAGCGCGCGACCAAGGGCTGGATGTGGCGGTGTTTCGCAATGACAGCGATGAGGTGTTTGCCCTGCTCGACAGGTGCCCGCACAAAGGCGGCCCGCTGTCGCAAGGCATTGTGTTCGGCACCAGCGTGGCCTGCCCGCTGCACAACTGGAACATTGGCCTGTGCGACGGCCAAGCCCAGGCGCCCGACTCTGGCTGCACACCGCGCTTTGAGGTCAAACTGGACGCGGGCGTGGTCTACCTGAAAGCCGATGAGTTGCGGGGCTTGGCTACTGACCTGACCCGTCCCATCGCTGGACCTGCCCGTCGCAACACCAGCCACGTTTAAGCCCGTGATCCCCATCGTCCGCGAAACCCATTCCACTTGCCCTTACTGCGGTGTGGGCTGCGGGGTGATCATCGAATCGCGCGGGCCAGAGATCACCGGCGTGCGCGGCGACCCGGCGCACCCGGCCAATTTTGGGCGGCTGTGCACCAAGGGCTCGACCTTGCACCTGACGGCCAGCCCGACCCTGGCGCAGCACACGCGCTTGCTGCAACCCCTGCAGCGCTTGACGCGCGGCGCCCCCGCCCAGGCCATCGGGTGGGCACCCGCTTTGGACTTGGCGAGCAACCGCTTGACGCAAATCGTGGAAAGTCATGGCGCAGAGGCGGTGGGCTTTTACATCTCCGGCCAGCTGCTGACCGAGGACTATTACGTTTTCAACAAACTGGTCAAAGGGCTGCTGGGCACCAACAACATCGACAGCAACTCGCGCTTGTGCATGAGCAGCGCGGTGGCCGGCTACAAAATGACCTTGGGCGCCGACGCGCCGCCCGCTTGTTACGACGACATTGCGCAGGCCACCTGCATCTTCATTGTTGGCAGCAACGCGGCCTGGGCGCACCCGATTTTGTTTCGTCGCATCGAAGACGCGAAAAAAGCCAATCCTGATTTGAAAATCATCGTCGCCGATCCGCGACGCACCGACACGGCCGAGCTGGCCGACCTGTACCTGCCGCTGCAACCGGGCTCGGACGTGATGCTGTTTCATGGCCTGCTGCACCTGATGCTGCGTGAAGGCTGGACGCAGCCGAGCTACATCGCCGCGCACACCCAAGGTTTTGAGGCCTTGCAAGCGGTGGTGCAAGACGCCACGCCCGATCAGGTAGCGCAAATTTGCGGCATCAACCCACACGACTTGCTGCAGGCTGCGGGCTGGTTTGCCACCTCACTGGCCACCCTGAGTTTGTACTGCCAGGGCTTGAACCAAAGCAGCAGTGGCACCGTCAAAAACGCCGCCTTGATCAACCTGCATTTGGCCAGCGCGCAGATCGGCAAAGCCGGCGCGGGTCCTCTGTCGCTGACCGGCCAGCCCAACGCCATGGGCGGGCGCGAAGTTGGCGGCATGGCCAATTTGCTCAGCGCGCACCGCGACCTGGCCAACCCCCAGCACCGCGCCGAAGTTGCCGCTTTGTGGGGTGTTCCAGATGTTCCCGCCAAGCCCGGCCTGACGGCGGTGGAAATGTTCCAAGCCGCTGCCGACGGTCAGATCAAAGCGTTGTGGATTGCTTGCACCAACCCGGCGCAGTCCATGCCCGATCAGGCCACGGTGCGCCGCGCGCTGGAGCGGGCCGAGTTTGTGGTGGTGCAAGAAGCCTTTGCCACCGCCGCCACCTGCGACTGGGCGGACCTGCTTTTGCCGGCCACCACCTGGGGCGAAAAAGAAGGCACGGTGACCAACAGCGAGCGGCGTATCAGCCGCGTGCGCGCGGCCGTGCCGCCGCCTGGCGAGGCCCGGCACGACTGGCAGATCGTGGTGGATCTGGGGCGCCGCTTGGAAAGAACTCTGGCCCGCTCACCGCAGCAAAGCCTGTTTGCATTTGACACGCCCGAAGCGATTTGGAATGAACACCGCGCCAGCACGCGCGGGCGCGATCTGGACATCACCGGCCTGAACTACCAACTGCTGGAGCAGGCTGGGCCGCAGCAATGGCCTTATGCCCAAGGGGCCAGCCAAGGCCTAGCGCGCTTGTACGAAGACGGGCAGTTCCCCACCGCCAGCGGCAAGGCCAATTTTGCCGCCGTGACATGGCAAGACGTGGCCGAACCCCGCGTGTCGCGCTTTCCGTTTTCGCTGACCACGGGCCGCTTGCGCGACCATTGGCACGGCATGACGCGCACCGGCACGCTGGGCCGCTTGTTTGCGCATGTGCCCGAGCCGGTGGTGCAAATGCATGCCCAAGATATGGAGCGCCATGGCATTGCCGAGGGCGAGCTGGTGTTTGTCACCAGCAAGCGCGGCAGCCTGGTGGTGCCAGCGCAGGCCAGCAACACCCTACAAAGCGCGCAGGTGTTCATGGCCATGCACTGGGGCAGCGATGTGCTCAGCGGCCGCGACAACCAAGGCAACCCCTTGGCCGGCGTGAACGCCTTGACCACCTCGGACTTTTGCGCCACCTCCAAACAACCCGAGCTGAAACATGCGGCGGTGCGCATCCTCAAAGCTGAGCTGCCTTGGGGTTTGATCGCCATGGCTTGGCTGCCTGAAGAACAACTGTGGCGCGCCCGCCAGACCTTGCAAAGCCTGATGCCCCGTTTCAGCTTTGCCTCTTGCGTGCCATTTGCCCAAGCTTCGGCCTTGGGGGATGACGCATCCCCGCGCAGCGGCCTGTTGTTTCGCGCCGCAGACGATCAAGCGCCTGACGCGGCGGTGCTCGAAGAAATCGCAGAATGCCTGGGTTTGAACCAGCCCGGAGTGATCCAGTACCAAGACGTACGCCGAGGCCAACGCCGCGCCGCGCTCCTGTCTACGCCCCAGGGCACAGGAGCGCAGCGGCATTTGACGGCCTTCATGCTGGCGGGCGACACGCAATCGGCCGATTGGCTGCAAGCGGTGCTGTTCAACCAAAACGCTGCGCAAGGCTTTGGCCGTCAACTGCTGCAGCCAAGCAAAAAGCCGCCAGTGCCTTTGGCCGCGGCCCGCAAACAAGTTTGCAGTTGCTGGAACGTGAGCGAAGACGCCATCCTGAGTTGCCTGCGCCCGCTGCAAGGCGAGAGCGAAGCTAAGCTGATGCAATTGCAAGCCGAGCTCAAATGCGGCACGCAATGCGGCTCTTGTGTACCGGAATTGCGCCGGTTGGTTCGCAACAGCAACAGCCCGAACACCGCTTTCAATGCCACGGCAGCCTGAGCCGGTCGGTCATTCACCTTATTGCCCAAAGTTATCAAGCATGTCGCAAAATCGCAGCATGGGAATCAGTCAGTACATCAAAGACATCGGCCGCGGCAAAGACGGCGCTCGCTCGCTCGACCGCGCCCAAGCCGCAGACCTGTTTGGCCAGGTGCTGGACGGCAGCGTGACCGACCTGGAAATCGGCGCCTTTTGCTTGGCCATGCGCATCAAGGGAGAAACCGCCGAGGAGATGGCCGGATTTTTAGACGCCACCCACGCGCGCTTGAACTTGGTGCCCGAAAACGGCCTCACCACCGTGGTGCTGCCCAGCTACAACGGCGCACGCAAACTGCCGGTGCTCACGCCTTTGCTGGCTTTGTTGCTGGCCCAACGTGGGGCGACCGTGGTGATTCACGGTACGGCCACCGAAGCCTCACGTGTGACCAGTGCCAGCGTGCTGCAGGCCTTGGGTGTTGCGGCCTGCGAACAGGTGAAGCCCGTGGCGGCAGGCGAAGTGGCCCTGATCCCAACCGAAGTGCTCTGCCCGGGCCTGAAACGCCTGCTCGATGTGCGCCGCGTGGTTGGCTTGCGCAACCCGGCGCACAGCCTGGTCAAACTCATGAACCCCTGCGCAGGCCGTGCCTTGGTGGTCGGCAGCTACACACACCCTGAATACGCAGTCTCCATGGGCGCGACCTTCACGCTCACCGGCCAACACGCTTTGCTGCTGCGCGGCACCGAAGGCGAGCCCGTGGCCGACCCACGGCGCACACCGCAAATGGACCTCTATCAATCGGGCACCAGCCGTAATGTGCAAGCTGCGCAAACCGGCTCTTTGGCGCAGGTGCCGCATCTGCCCGGCCCCGAAGCCTTGGCCACGGCCAGCTATATTCAAGCCGTGCTTGATGGCGACTTGCCCGTTCCCACGCCGATCGCGCTGCAGGTGGAACACATCTTGCACGCCCTTCAAACATGACTTTCTCTACTTATCCTCAAGGCTCGTGCACCCTGGTGGGCGCTGGTCCCGGCGACCCAGACTTGTTGACGCTCAAGGCAGTCAAGGCGATTGCGGTCGCCAGCGTGATTTTTGCCGATGACCTGGTCAGCGAAGCCGTGCTGGCCCACGCTCAGCCCCAAGCGCGCATCGTGCATGTGGGCAAACGCGGCGGCTGCAAAAGCACGCCGCAAGCCTTCATTGAAAAACTGATGATCACCGCCGTGCACGAAGGCGAGCGCGTGGTGCGCCTCAAAGGCGGCGACCCGTTCATCTTTGGGCGCGGCGGCGAAGAGGTGGAGCATTTGCGCGCTGCGGGCATTGAGGTGACCGTCGTCAATGGCATCACCTCCGGCCTGGCGGGTTTGACCAGCCTGGGCGCGCCGCTCACCCACCGCGAACATGCGCACGGCGTGGTGTTCGTCACTGGCCACGCCAAACCGGGCGACAGCGGAACCGATTGGCGCCAACTGGCCAGCACCGCACGCCAAGCCAAGCTCACGCTGGTGATCTACATGGGCGTGAGCGGCGTCGTGCAAATTCAAAACGACCTGCTCACCGGCCTGGCAGCCAGCACACCCGTGGCCATCATTCAAAACGCCAGCCTGCCCACGCAGCGCCAGGCCTTGACCACCTTGGGCCAACTCGCCGCCACCATCGAGGCCGAGCAACTGCAAAGCCCGTGCGTGATCGTGGTCGGCGATGTGGTGCAAGGCGCTATGGCCTGGCAAGCGAGTGATACGCAGACCGAACAAACTGGCTTGACGCGTGCGGCCTGAAGGCGGCCAGAAGGCGACGTTCCCCGGGGCGCGAATTTGAACTGATTTACGAAAAAGCAAGTTTTCAGTTGACCCATCAAGCCGCTTGCCAGCAGTGGGGCGCAGAGGTGAATGCGCAAATTTTTGACTACACTCCAACACGAAATCTCAAATAATTTGATAATTACTCAACATAATGTAGAATTATCTACATGAATAACTGGGTAACCCTCATCCTCAGCCTCCCGACGGAGAACACCACGCTGCGCCAAAGAACTTGGCGTGCCCTCAAGGCCTCAGGTGCAGCGGTTCTGCGAGACGGTGTTTACCTTATGCCCGACATGAGCGGCTGCAAAGTCACTCTTGAAGGCTTGGCCACCGAGGTCAAAGATGGCGGGGGCACGGCCTTGGTCATGCAGGTAGAAGAACCGGCAGGCACTGATTTCATCGGCCTGTTTAACCGTGGGGCGGATTACGGGCCACTGCTGACAGACATTGCCAATGCCCGGGCAGGGTTGCGCTGTGAGACCATTCAAGACGCGCTCAAGCTCACCCGTAAATTACGTAAAGCCTTTGTCGCCCTAGAAGCCATCGATTTCTTCGCGGGTGAGGCTCATCGCCAAGCGGGGCTCAGCTTGCGGGAGCTGGAACACGCCATCGCTCAAACCGTATCGCCCAACGAACCCCAGGCCATTGACGGTGCCATTGCCTCTCGGTCGGTCGCTGATTTTCAAAAACGCACTTGGGCCACACGGCAGCGCCCATGGGTAGACCGATTGGCAAGTGCTTGGTTGATTCGCCGCTTCATTGACCCTCGTGCCAAATTTGTATGGTTAGAGCGCATTGAGGAATGTCCAGCTGATGCTTTGGGTTTCGACTTTGATGGGGCGACTTTCACGCATGTGGGCTCTCGCGTGACCTTTGAAGTCTTGGTGGCGAGCTTTGGCTTGGAGCAAGCTGCGTTGTCCCGACTCGGCTTGCTGGTTCATTACCTGGACGCAGGCGGTGCGCAACCCGCCGAGGCAGCTGGTGTGGAGAGCGTGCTTGCAGGGCTGCACGCATCCATCACCCATGACGATCAACTCCTGCAAGCAGCAAGCCTGCTGTTTGATGGACTGCTGCACACATTTTCTCAAGAGGTATCCCCATGACCGGCAAAAGGTCTCAAACGCCAGATGCCTCCATCGTGCATTACACGCTGTGGCAACTCGTGAAGTATTTTCTGCGTCTGGGCTCTTTGGGTTTTGGTGGCCCCGTGGCTTTAGTAGGCTATATGAACCGCGACCTGGTTGAGCAACGCCAATGGATCACAGAGGCCGACTACAAAGAGGGACTGGCTTTGGCGCAGATGGCACCAGGCCCGTTGGCGGCGCAGTTGGCCATCTACATGGGCTATGTAGATTATCGAATTTGGGGAGCAACGCTGGTAGGCATTGCCTTTGTGTTGCCATCTTTCTTGATGGTGGTGGCGCTGGGCTGGGCCTACGCCACATTGGGTGATCTGCCTTGGATGCAGGCCGTGTTTTATGGTGTCGGCTCCGCGGTGATTGGCATCATTGCGATCAGCGCACACAAGTTAACGACCAAAACCGTTGGCAAAGACAAGTTGCTATGGGCCATCTATTTGGTGATGGCCGTCAGTACCGTGGTGACACACTCTGAAATTCTGTGGCTGGTGTTGCTCGCGGGTGTGATCGTTTGGTTTCACCGTGCACCTCCCAAGTGGTTTCAAAACGGCAATGGCATGAACGCTGTAGCGATGACGCAACTGCCCGCTGTGACCAGCATTTTTGGCAGCATGGACTTGTCGCTTTTGGTTCAGATCGGCATTTTCTTTGCCAAAGCAGGAGCCTTTGTTTTTGGCTCGGGCTTGGCCATCGTGCCGTTTTTGTATGGGGGTGTGGTCGTTGAACACCAATGGCTCACCGAGAAACAGTTTGTCGATGCCGTAGCCGTGGCCATGATCACACCGGGTCCTGTGGTGATCACTGTCGGTTTCATTGGCTATTTGATTGCGGGCTTTACAGGGGCCTGTGTGGCGGCACTGGCCACCTTTGTGCCTTGCTACCTCTTTACCATCGTGCCTGCACCCTACTTTAAGAAGTACGGAAAAACGCCTGGCTTGTTGGCCTTTGTGGAGGGTGTCACAGCAGCAGCAGTGGGTGCCATCACCGGCTCAGTTATCGTGATTGCGCAGCGCTCGATCATCGACATACCCACAGCCTTGATGGCATTGGGAACCACAGTTCTACTTTGGAAATACAAGAAGTTGACTGAGCCAGTGGTGGTGGCATGCGCTGCGCTTCTTGGACTTGTTTTGTATCCCCTCACCCATTCTTAAAGTCAGGACTGTTTTATGCCATCCATTTCTGTATCGCAACTGGCCATGCAACTGGAACATGGCGTAGCTTTTCGACTGATTGACGTGCGGCGCGCACAAGCGCTGACCTCTTCAGGTGCAAAAATCGCCAGTTCCAATTGGAAAAACCCTGCGCTTTGGCTAGATTGGAAAGATGAGATTGCACATGATCTTCCCATCGTGCTTTATTGCGCACACGGACAAGAAATCAGCCAAGGCCTTTCTGCAGCACTGCAGGCCATGGGAGCGAACGCCTGTCATTTGGAGGGTGGGATCGCTGCTTGGCAAGCTCAGGGGCACGCTGTCACGCCGGCTCTGCTGAGTAGGCCCTGAAGTTCTTGGCTGTCCAAAGTTACGATGGCGGACAAAATGTCTGAGATTCGCTGCGGCGTATAAAACTCGCCCGCCTTCTTGCCCGAGCCTGCGGCAAATTGGCCAATCAGGTATTCGCAGGCATCGCCCAGTGCATCAATGTCTATCGAAAAGTCGGCAAGCTGCTTCAAAGGTGTGCCGGCGGAATGACGTAATGCACATTGCGGTGAATTTTTTTCAAAAGCGAGCTCGTCGGCTGCGTTGGCGGCATATCAAGCGGCAAGCGGCACTTGCTTCGCGTCAGCGTTTACTTTGGGGTCATCACTGCCCAACTCTTTTTGTGCGGCGGCTTCGCAGTTGTCAGACAGGGAGCGCAAGAAGAGGAACCAAAGCATGTCGTCGCGAAAGTCGTCTGCGTCCAACGATCCGCACAACTGGTCGGCAATGGCCCAACGCGTTTTGCACAGTTGTTTTGCTTGTGTTCGGTCATGGTGTCTTTACAACAATGAGGCTTAATGCAGATCGACAGGAGACCCGCAGCATTTTTTGAATTTTTTGCCGCTACCGCAGGGGCAAGGCTCGTTGCGGCCCACCTTGGCGCTCATGCGCTGCGCAGTCTGGCGCTCGGCCACGGCTTGGCGCAGCGGTAACCAATAAGCGCGCATCTGCCGCACGCTGTGTTCAATCTGCGCGGTCAGCTTGGCACGCTGCTCAGGCGTGCGGATCAGATCGTCCCATTCGGGCGGCGCGTCCTCGTCACCCAATAGCGCAATCGGGTGGTACCACTGCTGGCCCTGCGGGTCGCGCAGCAGGGGCTGCCAGGAGGCCAGGTTCAGCTTCACGCCGTCGGTAAAGCCGTTAGCCCAGCCTTCGGCGTCGTCTTGATCGCTGGTGCTGTGTCCATACGTAGGCCAAACAGGCGCAAACAGCAGCGGGCTGTTCTCAAGGTAACTGATGATGCTGTTGTAATGCCGCATGACCAGCCCCAGCAAATGGGTCACCTGCTCCAGACTGTCCATGGGCGGCATCATGCCCCCATCGTCCAACCCCCAGACCTTGGGCAACCATTGGCTGGGCATCACCGTTTCAGGACCAATGGCAATCGCATGCAAAAAGCCGTCCAACGTATCCAGCGTCATACCTTGGTCGGCGTCCACCTCCAAAAGCAGGCCATCCAGCTCATCCAACTCCTCTTCCGACAGCGGCGCCATCAAGTTGTGCGGGGTTGTCGCAGTGGCTATTGGCGGCAATTTTTTCAGCGCTTGCAGCTTGGCAAACATCTCGGCCTCGCTGACCATGGCCCCGGCCTGTGCTTTGGCGTAAAAGCTGTGTATGCCACCTTCGGCCTCAATCTCGGCCAGGGCGGTGTCCAGCGCCTCTTGGTCGGTGGCAAATCGCTCATCAAACACGGTGGATGTACCCGTTTCATCTTCAATTTCCAAAATCCAGTCCGGCTCGTCTGCGCCCCGGTAAATGGCAATCTCAAGGGTATGCCCCTCGCCGCTGAGCGTGCGCTGCAACGGGGAGTGGATGAGGTCGTAGGTTTCTTCGGTCATGGAGTGTCGTCTTCAATGCTCAAATTTTTGTGTTCTTCAATGGCTTGGCGATCGCGTTGCAGCTCAAGGCGCAGCTCTTCCTCGCTGGGCAAGATCAGACGGTATTTGCTGGCAAACAATTGCTCGCTGCCATTGAGCACCGAGTAACGGGCCACCGAGTGGTCTTTGCTACCGCACAGCAAGATGCCCACCGTGGGGTTGTCGCCTTCGCCCCGGCGAAGCTCGTCGTACATGCGCACATACATGTCCATCTGCCCCACATCTTGGTGCGTCAAAGGCCCGGGTTTCAGGTCGATCAGCACAAAACACTTAAGCAGATAGTTGTAAAACACCAAGTCGATATAGAAATCTTGCGTCTCTGTGCTGATACGCTGCTGGCGAGCTACAAACGCAAAGCCCTTTCCGAGCTCCATCAGAAAATGCTGCAGCTTGTCCATCAATGCGGATTCCAGCGTAGCTTCCAGCAAGCGCGCGGTGTCAGGCAGGCCCAAAAACTCCAGCATCACCGGGTCGCGCACAAAAGCCCGTGGTGAGTCATCGAGCGTGGCCATATTGGCTTGCGCCTCGGTACTGACGGCGGCTTTGTCTTGGCTTAGCAGCAGGCGGTCGTAATACAGGCTGCCAATTTGGCGCTCCAGCGCACGCGTGCTCCAGTTTTGGGTGGCAGCCTCATTCACGTACCACTGGCGGGCCTCTGGGCTGTCCACCCGCAGCAGCAGGCGGTAGTGCGTCCAGCTCAATTCGCGACGCACTGCGTCGCGAATTGGGAAAGCCAGGTAAAAGCCCCGCATATGGCGCAAATTGGTGGCATCAAACCCGCGCCCAAACTCGGCGGACAGCGCCTGGCCCAGTTGCACCAGCAAGCCACGCCCATACTCTGCCCGCAGTGCCCCGCCCTGCTCAAACTCCAAAATGTGCTGCCCAACATGCCAGTAAGTTTGAACCTGCACCACGTCCACCGCCCGCAGCACTTGCTGGCGAGATTCAGCAATGAGTTGGCGCAGGCTGCCGAGCAAAGGTGCCATGCCCTCAGCTAGTGTGGCTTTGGCCTTGTGGATATCAGATTGTTGTTTTTGGTTTTTGGATGTCATTACGCCTCCCTCTTTCACACTAAATCTATTGAAAATTTCTTGGTCGTTAGCCATATAGAAATATTTTGCACTATCAATGACACCCGATTGTGACCGCCTGGGGAACCCGGCGTGAGGAGACAAGCGAAGAGAACATTTGCTTTCAATCGCACAGACGCAAGCACCCTTTCAACCCTAGACTTGGCGGCAGACCAGTACACGTTTCTGGTTTGTTTTAGTCACACATCAATCATCAGTCAGGGAGAACAGCATGGGTCTTTTAGATAGCATCACAAGTCAAGTCACATGCACTTTGGGTGGCCAAAACGCCGCAGGCGGCGCCGATTGGATGGGGGTGATCGGCAATTTGATCAACAACCCGCAAACCGGTGGCCTGCAGGGGCTGATTCAGTCATTTCAGGACAAAGGTTTGGGCGGGGTCGTCGCATCATGGGTTGGCACGGGCGAGAACATGCCGATCTCGGCCGAACAACTCACGTCCGTGCTGGGGTCAAGCCATTTGCAAGAGATGGCGCAGAAAGTCGGCTTGCCGGTCGATGGCCTGGCAGAGAAACTCTCTGGCCTGCTGCCGCAGGTGGTTGATAAGCTCACCCCTACGGGAAGCGTGCCTGAAGAAGGTGGTTTGCTTGCGCAAGGCATGGGCATGCTGGGTGGTTTGCTGAAATAGCCCCAGCGCCCACGCGCCAAGCCCTACACTCTGAGCCCATGAATTCCTTTGATGTGGTGATTGTGGGCGCAGGCGCTGCGGGTCTGTTTTGCGCGGGCGTGGCCGGTCAAGCCGGGCTGAAGGTGCTGGTGATCGACCACAGCCTGAAAGTGGCCGAAAAAATCCGCATCTCGGGCGGCGGGCGTTGCAATTTCACCAACCGCTTGCTCGACGCCTCGGCGCCGCACAAGCACTTCATCAGCCAGAACCCGCACTTTTGCCGCTCGGCCTTGTCGCGCTACACGCCGCAAGACTTTATCGACCTGGTGCAAAAGCATGGCATTGCTTTTCATGAAAAGCACAAGGGCCAGATGTTTTGCGACCATTCGGCCGAAGACATCATCCGCATGCTGCTGTCCGAGTGCGATACCGGCGGCGTGACGCGCTGGGCGGGCTGCGCCGTCAAATCGGTGCAGCACCATGCCAGCACCGAGGCCGACACCCAAGGCCACTACACCCTGAGCACCGACCAAGGGCCTGTCACCACCACTTCACTCGTCGTGGCCACAGGCGGCTTGTCGATCCCGCAAATCGGCGCCAGTGACTGGGGTTACCGCATCGCCAGCCAGTTTGGCCTGCGCCTGGTGGGGCGCCGTCCTGGCCTGGTGCCGCTGACCTTTGATGGTGCGGCATGGGCGCCCTATGCGCAGCTGGCCGGGTTGGCGCTGCCGGTAGCGATTGAGACGGGCGAGAAAAAACAACGCATGCATTTTGACGAGGACTTGCTGTTCACGCACCGAGGCTTGTCGGGCCCGGCGGTGTTGCAAATCTCCAGCTACTGGCAGGCCGGCACGCCAATCAGCCTGAATCTGGCGCCTGAAGTGAATCTGCCCGAGCGCCTGAGCGACGCCAAGCGGCGTTCGCGCAAACTGCTGGCCAACGAATTGGCCAGTCTGGTGCCCAGCCGCCTGGCGGAGGCCTGGGTCTCAGCACAGCCCGACTTGCAACGCCCGGTAAGCGACGTGCCCGACAAAGCGCTGACGCAGTTGGCCGAGGCGCTGAGCCACTGGCGCCTGACGCCCACGGGCAGCGAGGGCTACAAAAAGGCCGAAGTTACACTGGGCGGGTTGGATACGCGCGATCTGTCGTCGCAAACCATGGAGTCCAAACAGCCCGGTTTGTACTTCATTGGCGAGGTGGTGGACGTGACCGGCTGGCTGGGCGGTTACAACTTTCAGTGGGCTTGGGCCAGTGCACACGCCTGTGCCACCGCATTGGCGCAAAACAGGCAGCAAGAAGTTATATAATTCTAGGCTTTGCTGGCAAACTCCCGTCGGCCAAATACTAGTTCATGACGGGGAACCGCCGAAACTGGGTTTCAAGGGCACGATCTCCCTTGTAACTGCAGCCGGCACATTTTTTAGAAAATTTGATTCAATGACCACCATTCGCGTGAAAGAAAACGAGCCGTTTGACGTTGCACTGCGTCGCTTCAAACGTACCATCGAAAAACTCGGCCTGCTGACCGACTTGCGTGCCCGCGAGTTCTACGAGAAGCCCACCACCGAGCGCAAGCGCAAAAAAGCAGCTGCCGTGAAACGTCACTACAAGCGCGTTCGCAGCATGCAATTGCCCAAGAAGATGTATTGATCTTCAGTTGCCGAGCCCTTGTGGCTCAGCACAAGCCCGCTGGAGGACGCTCAAGCGGGCTTTTTTTATTCCCTTTTTCACTCCCCCACTTTTGGACATCACCATGAGCCTCAAAGAACAAATCACCGAAGACATGAAAAACGCCATGCGCGCCAAAGACAGCGAACGTCTGGGCACGATCCGTTTGTTGCTGGCGGCCATGAAGCAAAAAGAAGTGGACGAGCGGGTGGAATTGGACGATGCCATGGTCGTGGCCATCGTGGACAAACTGATCAAGCAGCGCAAAGACTCGATCACCGCTTTTGAACTGGCTGCCCGCCAAGACCTGGCCGACAAAGAAAAAGCCGAGCTGCTGGTGCTGCAAGCCTATTTGCCTGTGCGCATGTCGGCCGAAGAAGTCACCGCGGCGGTGCAAGCCATCGTGGCCTCGCTGGATGCCAAAGGCCCAGGCGACATGGGCAAGGTCATGGGCGCCGTCAAAACCCAACTGGCTGGCAAGGCCGACATGGGCCTGGTCTCGGCCGCCGTCAAAGCGGCTTTAGCGGGTTAAAACAGAATCGACAAACGTCAGGGATCAAGCCGTTCCTTGCGTTTGTCTTCGCCAGTTGGCTCGGCTACCCCCTTGTCGCCGGCCGGGCGTACCCTCTACCTTGTGATCTTGGGCCACCGCCAAGGCGTTGGCTTGCATTTTGAGCAAGGTGGACGCCAACACCTTCCTCTCACTGGCCGATACATTGGCCAGCACCCGGTGGTGCACCTCAACCACACGCGGGAAAATCTGGGCATACAAAGCATGCCCCGCTGGCGCGAGCAACACCAGCGCCCGACGCCCATCGCCTGCGACACGCTGCCGCTCGACCAAGCCCTTGAGCATCAATGCACGCAAAGTTTTGGAGGTTTGCGAGCGGTCTACCGTGGTTCGCGCGGCCACATCGGAAGGCGATAAAGCCCCCAAATTAGCCAGCATGGCGACAAACTGCCATTCCTCGCGGGTAATGCCGTATTCGCTCTCGCACAATCGCGTGACCACGGAGCCACTGACACCGACAAATTCAGAAAACAAAAAATTCACCAAATCAAAAATCGATGAAGGTGAAGCCAAGTCGGGTTGATGGGGCATAGCCATCAAGGTCATTTTCGGAAGGCCCATGTCACACACCTCGTACGGGAAAGCCCCAAGGGTAATGGATTTTTTCCATTACCCGTTTACTGCCTATCCTCAAAGCTGATTCAAAGCCAAGGGAAGTTGGACGGATGCAAGCCCCCATTGATATACGCAGCGCCAACGCGCAGCACATGTACCACCCGATGATCGACCCCAAAACGGTCGCACAAAGCCCGCCTTTGATTTTGGACCGAGGTGAAGGTGTCTACGTGTATGACATCGACGGCAAGCGCTATCTCGACACGGTTGCGTCCTTGTGGAATGTGAATGTCGGCCACAACCGCCCTGAAGTGATTGCGGCCATGAAGGCGCAGCTGGACAAACTGGCTTACTACTCCACCTTTCAGAACACCAGCAACCCACCGGCCATCGAGCTATCGGCGCGGCTGGTGCGCATGTTTGCCCCAGAGAACATGCGCAAAGTGTTTTTTTCTTCGGGGGGGTCCGATGCGATAGAGACTGCCCTGAAATTGGCGCGGCAGTATTGGAAGCTGAACGGCCAGAACAGCCGCACTCAATTTATTTCGCTCAAATGGGGTTATCACGGTGTTCACTTTGGCGGAGCGTCGCTGAACGGCAATCCGATGTTTCGCAACGCCTATGAACCCTTGCTTCCCGGCTGTCACATCGTTGAGAGTCCCTATGTCTACCGTAACCGCTGGAACGAAGAAGATCCTGAACAACTTGCACAGCTGTGCCTGCAAGATCTGAAAAACACCATCGAGCAAGTCGGCCCTGAACACATTGCTGCGTTTGTGGCCGAGCCGGTGCAAGGCGCAGGCGGTGTGATCGTGCCGCATGCCAGCTACTGGCCCGGGCTGCGCAAACTGCTCGACGAGTATGGCATTTTGCTGATCAGTGACGAGATCGTGACTGGTTTTGGCCGCATTGGCGCCATGTGTGGCGCACGCGCATGGGGCGTGGCTCCGGACATCATGGCCATGGCCAAAGGGATCAACTCAGGCTACGTCCCACTCGGGGCCACCTTGGTGAACGAACGCGTGGCCCAGGCCTGGACACAACCGGGCGTCCCCGCGGCCATGATGCACGGCTACACCTATTCGGGCCATGCTCTGGCCTGCGCTGCAGCCAACGCCAACCTGAACATTGTGGAAAGCGAAGACTTGCCCGGGCACGCCTTGGCCGTTGGCGATTACATGCAAAAGTGCCTGCAAGAACTGATGCGCTACGCCCATGTGGGTGATGTGCGCGGCATGGGCATGATGGCGGCCATCGAACTGGTTGTCAGCAAGAACAGCCGCGAAATGCTGCTGCCGCCGTCCACTTACATCCAGACCCTGGTCGGCACCGCACGCCAAGAGGGCGCCATTATTCGCGTACAAGGCAACCGTTTGATTTTGTCGCCCCCATTGGTGTTCTCCCTTGGAGATGTAGACGCCATGATGAAAATTTTGCACACTTCCTTCACCGCTGCGCAAGCAGCCTGAACCTATCGCACCCCAAATAAAGGAGATTGAGATGAACAAACCCACATCGGCCCGCAAAATCAACATGGCATTGGCCGCCTTGGCTGTCTTCAGTGCCCTGCCCGCACTGGCACAAGACAAATGGCCCAGCAAACCGATCGAGATCATCTACCCCTACCCACCGGGCAACGACATGGACGTGATCTCGCGTCTGCTCGCCGAAGGCATGAGCAAGCGCTTAGGCGTGCCGGTGCAAGTGATCAACAAACCCGGCGGCGGCGGCGTGGTCGGTTTTGCTGAGATGACCCGCGCCAAACCCGATGGCTACACCATCGGCACCTGGACACCTGGCCCCGGCATTTCGCAAATCATTGCGGGCAACACGCCCTACAAAATGGCCGACTACCAGTCGGTGGGGGGCATGTTGATCAACGACTTTGTGCTCGCGGCGCGCGGGGATATTCCTGCAACCAACCTGAAAGAATTCGCAGCCTGGGCCAAGAAAAGCGGCAAACCTGTGGTCATTGGCAGTTATGCCCCGGCCGCAGTCCCCGCACTGATTGCTGCCAAGATTGCCAAAAAAGACGGCTGGACCTACAAAGTGGTGGCATTTCCCAATCCCAGCGCCAAAGAGTTGGTGGCGGGCGACGCCGATGTGACCACGGCCGGTGCTAACAGCGCTATGTCCTATGCCAAAACAGGGCAGGTCAAGATCCTGTCGGCCTGGGGTCCACAGCGCAACCCCGTTTTCCCGAATACCGCCACGCCCGCTGAAGAGGGTTATGGTGATTTGTACACGTGGGGCGGCATGGCAGCACCCGTGGGTGTGCCCAAGGACATCATCAACAAGCTCTCGAGCGTGATGATGGAATCCCTCAATGACAAAGCCGTGCAGGACCAGCTCAAAAAAGTCGGCATCCCCGCCCTGCCCATGACCGCCGACCAGATGACCAAACGAGTCGCCGATGACGCCAAATGGATTTCGGAGTTGATGACCGAATTGGGCTTTGCGAAAAAGTGAAGTCGCATTCTGAAGCACCGCCATGGTTATGGACATGGGACAAGACGGTGGTCTTGGGGGTGTCCTTGGCTGCTGCTGCGGTGCTAATGACCACACCCCAGCTGATCACGCCCTATCCTGCACACGCCGCTTGGTTTGAATCAGCGGCCTTTTTCCCGCGCGTGAGTTTGGCTTTGGCGTGTGTCGCGGGCTTGTTCGAGTTGTACCAACGCAGAAGTTCCATTGAACTTGCCGATTCGGATGAACTCGACTCCAGCGCTGCCAACATGCGCCAAGCTTTGGGCATGCTGGCCTTGTTTGGCCTTTATATGCTGGCAGTCCCGTGGATGGGCTATTTGTCGAGTACCTGGCTCTTCTTGCTGGCCAGTGGTGCGTGGCTCGGCTTGAGCCGTCGTGCCACCTTCAGTTTGAGTGTGTTGCTCTCTTTGGCCATGTGGCTGGTGTTTGTGAAAGTGCTGAAGGTTTACTTCGGCCATGGCTGGTTGATGTGAGTATGGAATTTTTCGACAGTCTGAGTCAGGGTTTTGCGTCTTTGGGCACCTGGCAAATCGCGCTCTCCTTGCTGATCGGCGCGGCCTTGGGCATCGTCGTCGGCGTCTTGCCCGGCGTCGGGCCGGGCGTGACGATTGCGGTGCTGCTGCCCTTCACCTACGGCATGGCGCCCCTGGCGGGTATTTCGCTTTTACTGGGCGTGTATTGCGGCGCTTTTTATGGCGGTGCAGTCACCTCCATTTTGATCCGCACGCCCGGTGAAGCCTCTTCGATCATGACCATGTTCGATGGTTACCCGATGGCTAAAAACGGCCAGGCACAAAGGGCACTGTCGCTGGCCTTCATGTCGGCTTTTGCGGGTGGCATTGTCAGCGCTTTGCTACTGGGCCTGGCCGCCAGACCCATGGCCAATTTTGCAGCCCGCTTTGGTGCCCCAGAGAGCGTCATGGCCATTGTGCTGGCGGCGGTGTGTGTGGGCAAAGCCTACCGCAAGCAGTTCGCCTCGGCCATGATGATGATGGGCTTGGGTTTCTTTTTGGCCACCGTTGGCATCGACCCCAATTCCAACGAACAGCGCTACACCTTTGGCATTGCCGGCGTGCTCAGCGGTATTCCACTTGTGCCTGTGGCTGTGGGTTTGTTTGGCATGGCCCAAGCCCTGGTGATGGTCAGCTCACCTGTGCCCAGCTTTGATGCTTCGCTGATTCAGAAAGCTGGCTTGTCTTGGAAGGGTTTTTTGGAGCCCTTCAAATACCCCAAGGCCATGGCCAAGGGCTTGTTTCTGGGCTCGGCCATTGGCGTGTTACCGGCTGTTGGTGCTGCGCTGTCCACTTCACTGGCTTACTTCTGGGCTCAACGCGGCAACAAAGACCGTACCCCGTTTGGTCAAGGCAACCCCGAGGGGATTGTGGCCGCCGAATGCGCCAACAACTCCAACTCGGGCGGCGCCATGATCACTGTGCTCACGCTGGGGATTCCGGGGGATGCGATCACGGCCATCATCATGGGCGTGTTTGTGGTGCACGGCATCGTGCCGGGACCTTCACTGTTCATGGACCGCCCTGAAATCATCAACGGTGTCTTGGCTTCTTTGTTGGTGATCAATGTGGTCATCTTGGGCTTGCTGGTGCTCACCGTCAAACCTTTGGCACGTCTGGCCTATGTCAACCCCCGCATTTTGGGTCTGGCGATTTTGGCCTTGTGTTTCGTCGGCGCGTTTTCAGCGGCCAACAGCATGTATTACGTCATCATTGCCGCCATCTTTGGCGTGCTGGGGCTGATCTGCGCTCGCGCCAACATCCCGACCATCCCCTTGATCCTGGGCATGGTCATGGGCGACACCCTGGAGGCTACGCTGCGCCAAACATTGGGGCGCACCGAGGGCTCTTTCATGCCCTTCATTGAACGCCCCATTTCGGCCGTGCTGGTCGCCACCACCCTCATTTTGTTGGTGTGGCCTATGGTTTCGAACCTGTTTGCCAAACGCAGCTCTGCACCATGACAAGCACCGCGTACATCACCGATGAATTGTGCTTTTGGCATGACCCTGGTAACTACGCCCTCATGCTCAAGCCTGGCGGATTTATAGAACCCTATAACCGCCACATTGAAAATGCAGACCCCAAACGGCGGCTGCACAACCTGCTGCAAACCAGTGGTCTGATGTCGCAATTGAAAGTCATGCCAGCCCGTGACGCCCAGGTGCACGAACTCACCCGCGTGCACAGCGCCGAGTATGTGAACAAAGTGCAAGCCATCGCCCAGCAAGGTGGCGGAGACACAGGGATTGGCGCGCCCATATCCGCCAACGGATGGGATGCAGCCAGGCGCTCTGCAGGTTGCGCCCTGAGCGCCATCGATGCCGTGATGCTGAACCAGGCCCAGACAGCCTATGCCCTGACACGACCACCTGGCCACCATGCTGAGCCCGAACAAGGCATGGGCTTTTGTGTGTTTTCCAATGCCGCTTTGGCTGCGGCCCATGCGATCGAAGTCTATGGCTTGCAACGTGTCGCCATCGTCGATTGGGACGTTCACTTTGGCAATGGCACCCAAAAAAGTTTTGAGAACCGCAGCGATGTACTGACCATTTCGGTGCATCAGCAAGCGGGTTACCTCATGGTCAAAGGCGAGGCCGACGAGTTGGGCACAGGCCAAGGACTGGGTTACAACCTCAACGTGCCATTACCGCCCGGTTGTGGCTTCGGTGCTTACCGGGAAGCCTTTGAGCAGGTCGTGATGCCCGCTTTGGAAGCCTACCGACCCCAACTGATCATCGTGGCGTGTGGCTACGACGCTGGACGTTTCGATCCCTTGGGTCGCATGCTGCTCGATGGTGTGGCGTTTCGTTGGATGACCGATGCCGTCATGGATGTGGCTCGTCGCCATGCCCAAGGTCGCGTGGTCATGACCCACGAAGGGGGCTACTGCCCTGTGTCTGTCCCTTTTTGGGGCCTTGCCGTGCTGGAGCAATTGTCAGGTCACAAGACTGAAGCGCCTTGCCCTTTCACGCCCCAGCATGATCAAATGCCTGCGCAAAAATTGCAAGACTATCAACGGGATTTGACCCGTCAATGGGCTGCGCATTTTGAAGACGTGCGGCAACGCCACTGGCGTTGACGTCCATCCTCCGACTGAGCTCAGCTGCCCGCCACTTTCATGCGGTTCACCAGGATGGAGCCCACGGTCTTGGCACCGTAGTTGTAGGCGTCCGCGCCCACGGCCTCAATGCCTTTGAACATGGTTTTCAGATTGCCCGCAATCGTGATCTCATGCAACGGGAACGCGATCTCGCCGTTCTCCACCCAAAAGCCGCTGGCCCCGCGTGAATAGTCGCCGGTGACGTAGTTCACGCCCTGGCCCATGAGTTCGATGACGAACAAGCCCGTACCCAATTTCTTCAGCATCGCATCCAGATCGTCGCTGGCCTGGGTCAGGCGCGAGCTCATGACCAGGTTGTGTGAGCCGCCGGCATTGCCCGTGGTTTTCATGCCCAGCTTGCGCGCCGAGTAACTGCCCAAAAAGTAGCCTTGCACCCTGCCCCCCCTGACCACCTGGCGCGGCGCGCAGCGCACGCCTTCGTCATCAAACGGCGAGCTGCCTTTGCCACGCAAGACAAACGGGTCTTCGGAAACTTGAATGTGCTTGGGGAATACTTGCTTGCCCAAGGAGTCGAGCAAAAAGCTGCTCTTGCGGTACAGCGCACCGCCGCTGATGGCTTGCACAAAGCCACCCAGCAGGCCTGCGGCCACAGGCGACTCAAACAGCACCGGACATTCGGTGGTGGGGATCTTGCGACTACCCAAGCGGCTCAAGGCCCGCTGCGCCGCATAACGGCCCACGGACTCGGGGCTGGCCATCTCGCCTGCTGCACGCATGGAGGTGAACCAGGCGTCGCGTTGCATCTCGGCATTGCGCCCCGGCAAAGAGGCGATGGGCGCCACCGACATGCTGTGGCGCGAGCTGGCATAGCCACCGCGAAAGCCGTGGGTGTGGGCGCTGAAGAAATGGCTTTGCTGTGCCGAGACGCCCGCGCCTTCGCTGTTGGTGATGCGGCGTGAGGTTTTCAGCGCTGCGGCTTCACAGGCCATGGCCAATTGGGCCGCTTCTTCGCTGTTCACCGACCAAGGGTGGAACAGGTCCAGTTCGCGGTATTCGGTTTCAATATCGGCCTCGTCGGGCAATCCCGCAGTCGGATCTTCGGCGGTGAAGCGGGCAATGTCGAAAGCCGCTTGCACGGTTTGGTGAATCGCGGCGGTGGAAAAGTCCGAGGTGCTGGCGTTGCCGCGGCGGTTGCCGACGTACACCGTCACGCCCAAGGATTTGTCGCGGTTGCGTTCGACGTTTTCGAGTTCGCCCTTGCGCACACTGACCGACAGGCCGCAGCCTTCAGACGCCTCGGCACCGGCGTTGGTTGCGCCAATTTTTTTGGCGTGCTTCAGGGCGGTGTCGACCAAGTCTTCAAAGAAGTCACGGCTGTAGCTGAAACCGCTGTGCGCGTGGTTTTTGGACAGTTCGGAATGGGGGGTTGACACCGATACGGCGGCTGTTTTTTGTTTACTCATGGTGACGGCTATGATACTTGCCGACACGTACAAAGATGAATCACCTCCCAGATGCCCCGTAAATTCAAAAAAGGCTACTTCGTTCAAGGTCAGTTTGTGGCCGAAGGCAGCGAACTCGACTTGGAACTGAAACGCGAGCTCAAAGGCGGCGATGAGCCCAGCCGCACCGACCAAAAACGCGAAAGCGACGAGCTGCAAAAGCTGGGCGAAAGCCTGCTCACCCTGCGCGGCGACCTGATGGACAGGATCTCACTGCCTGAAAAATTAGCCGATGCGGTGCAAGAAGCCAAACGCATCAGCAACTTTGAAGGCAAGCGCCGACAAATGCAGTTCATCGGCAAGCTCATGCGCAAGCTCGATGCCGCCGATGTGCAGGCCATTCGCGACGCTTTGTTAGAGCAAGTCCAAGGTTCAGCGCAAGAGAATGTGAACCTGCATCTGGCCGAGCAATGGCGCGACCGCCTGATTGATGACGATGATGCTTTTGCCATCTGGTTCAACAGCTTTCCTGCCACCGACACCCAGCAGCTGCGCGCCCTGATACGCCAAGCCCGCAAAGATGCGCCTGCGGCCAGCAAAGCAGCTGTATCGCAAGGTCTGGCCCCTCGCCAGGGTCGCGCGTACCGTGACATCTTTCAGCTGGTGCGAGAGCACCTGACGGCGCAACCCGAGCCTGAAACCGAATCTGACACGCCGACCATCGACTAAAGCCATGACCGAACCCTCGTTTGACGCTGTCAAAATCGGCATCGTCTCCATCAGCGACCGTGCCAGCACTGGCGTGTATGAAGATAAGGGCCTGCCCGCGCTGCAAGACTGGCTGAGACGGGCGCTGCACAACCCGATTACTTTTGAGCCGCGCCTGATCCCCGATGAAAAAGAGCGCATCAGCGCCACGCTGATCGAGTTGGTGGACGCGGGTTGCAGCCTGATCCTCACCACTGGCGGCACCGGCCCTGCACTGCGCGACGTGACGCCAGAAGCCACGCTGGCCGTGGCCGACAAGGAAATGCCAGGCTTTGGCGAACAAATGCGCCAGATCAGCCTGAAGTTTGTGCCCACCGCCATCCTGTCGCGCCAAGTGGCGGTGATTCGCGGTCAAAGCCTGATCATCAACCTGCCCGGCCAACCCAAATCGATTGCGGAAACGCTGGAAGGTTTGAAGGACGAAAGTGCCAGTGCAAGTGGCCAGCCAGTGGTTCACGGCATTTTTGCTGCTGTGCCTTACTGCGTGGATTTGATCGGCGGGCCGTACATGGAAACACGGGACGAGGTCTGCAAGGCCTTCAGGCCCAAGACGGCCATTCGCCCGCGCTGAAGTTTTTATTTGCCAACGAGTTGATTGAACTTGTCGGCCTCAAAGCGCTCACTGCGCGCCGCGTCTTGCGGCAACTGCATCGGTTGCTGCGCAGACAACTGCTCTATGGCTTTCCACAACAAGGCAATTTGGTGCTCTTGGCCTGAGGCGTTGTCGATCAAGCCTTTGAGCGCTTGGCTCACCGGATCATCATCTTGGGTGATGCCGTAGGCGTTGAACTTGGGCTCGGTGCCCGAGACATCGGCGCTTTCACCCACTTTGGACGGTATGATGCGCGCCGGAATGCCCACCGCCGTGGCCCCAGCGGGCACAGGTTTGATCACCACCGCATTGCTGCCGATCTTGGCGCCATCGCCCACCAAAAAGCCGCCCAAGACTTTCGCCCCGGCGCTGACCACCACGTCTTTGCCCAAAGTGGGGTGTCGCTTGGCGCCTTTGTACAGCGTGGTGCCGCCCAGGGTCACGCCTTGGTAAATGGTGCAACCGTCGCCAATTTCAGCGGTCTCGCCCACCACCACGCCCATGGCGTGGTCAAAAAATACGCGCTCGCCAATCTTGGCGCCAGGGTGAATTTCGATGCCGGTGAACCAGCGCGCCAGGTGCGAAACAAAGCGCCCCAGCCATTTGAAGCCCTGCGTCCAGCAGGCGTGCGCCACGCGGTGAAGCACCACTGCGTGCAGGCCGGGGTAACAGGTCAAGACCTCCCAGGTACTGCGGGCAGCGGGGTCGCGGTCAAGGATGCATTGAATGTCGGAGCGAAGACGTGAAAACATAGGCCCCCAGTCTAGCGTTTACCGCTGGCACTTGCGCTCATGGCTTTGGCAACACCACGCAAAATGTGGATTTCTTCTTGGTTCAAATCGGCTCGGTTAAATAGTTGATTCAAACGCGGCATCAGTTTTTTCGGTGCAGCCGGGTCCAAAAAGCCAATGTCGGTCAGCGCCTGCTCCCAATGCGCCAGCATGCCGGCCACCTGCTGGGCGTCGGCCTTCTCAGCGGGCGGGGTGCTGACGGGAATCGGAAAACCGCCCAAAGCGCAACGCCACTCATAGGCCAAGACCTGGATGGCCGCGCCCAAATTGAGCGAGCCAAATTGCGGATCCGTCGGGATCGACAAGGCCACATGGCAACGGTACACGTCGTCGTTCTTCATGCCGTAGCGCTCGGAGCCAAACAAGAACGCGACCGAATGATCGCCCTGCGCCAGCTCGGCAAAGTGCGCACGCGGCGCGCGGGTGGGCGGACCGAAGTCGCGCGGGGTCATGGCCGTGGCACACAGATGGGTCACGCCGTCCAGCGCGTCTTCGAGCGTTTCCACAATGCGGGCGTTGGCCAATACATCGTTGGCACCGCTGGCACGCTGAATGGTTTCTTCACGGCGCAGCACATTGGGCCAACGCGGCGCCACCAGTACCAATTCATCAAAACCCATGACCTTCATGGCCCGGGCCGCAGCGCCGACGTTCCCGGCGTGGCTGGTCTCAATCAAAATAAAACGTGTCTTCATGGGGGAGATTGTCCACGGCTTGTCGCCTGGTTCGCCGTCTGGACGCCCAAAGTGCTTTTTTCGTGGGAAAATAGTCGCTTCGCCAACGCCATCGTGCGCGGCCTTTCAGGTTCTTAACAATTTATGTCGTCCCCCAACCTTCACCCCATGCTCAATGTGGCTGTCAAAGCCGCACGCGCCGCAGGCGCCATCATCAACCGCGCCGCTTTGGACGTGGAGGCTGTTCGGATCTCGCAAAAGCAAGTCAATGACTTCGTCACCGAAGTCGACCTGGCCAGCGAAGCCATCATTCTGGAAACCCTGCTCACCGCCTTTCCGCACCACGGCATCTTGGCCGAAGAGTCGGGCAGCACGCACGGCGACCCACACGCAGACCACATCTGGATCATCGACCCGCTGGACGGCACCACCAACTTCATTCACGGCTTGCCGGTTTACTGCGTCAGCATCGCCTTGTCGGTGCGCGGCAAGATCGAGCAAGCGGTGATTTACGACCCCTCACGCAACGACCTGTTCACCGCCACCAAAGGCCGTGGCGCGTTCATGAACGAGCGCCGCATCCGCGTGAGCAAGCGCACCAACTTGAGCGAATGCCTGATCTCCACTGGCTTTCCGTTTCGCAAGGGCGACAACTTCAACCAGTACCTGCGCATGATGGGCGATGTGATGCAACGCACCGCCGGCCTGCGCCGCCCAGGCGCTGCCACGCTCGACCTGGCCTATGTGGCCGCAGGCTTTACCGACGGCTTTTTTGAAACCGGCCTCTCGCCTTGGGACGTGGCTGCCGGATCGCTGTTGGTCACCGAGGCCGGTGGCCTGGTGGGCAACCTGACGGGCGAAGCTGACTTTTTGGAACAGAAAGAATGCCTGGCCGGATCACCCCGCATTTACGGCCAGTTGGTGAACATTCTGGGCAAGTACAGCAAGTTTGCCAGCGCCGGAGAAAAGGCCGCCGCGAATGAGGCTGTGGCCAAGTTGGGCGCAGAACTCCATCCAGCCTCACCGGCTGAAGACGCACCCTTTTGAACTGCTCAGCAGCGCCAACACTGAACTGATAACAGCCCCCTCAGGTCAGTCGGCAGACGCGCTGCTTTGCCCTCTCCTGCGGCGCATGTCACGCGACATCGCCAAAAGTTTTTCACCAGAGAGCGCCTGCTCAGCAGCAGGATAGATGTGGCTTTCTTCGTCGGTGATGTGGTCTTGGTACACCGCTAAAAATAAATCAACGCCCGCATGGTCCGCTGGGGTCCAAGGGGTCCAGCTCTTGGCCTCGCCATGGACCACAAGTTCAAGGGTCTGGCGAACTCCCGCCCACAGTTTTTCCATTTCCAAGTGCTCTTGCTTGAGCCGGTCAATCAACCGGTCCATGCGTCCCTGGTGCAAAGCCAAAACCGCAGGAAAGACATGCATCTCCTCGTCCAAATGGTGTTGCGGTGCCGCCCGATCAAAGTAACCCAACACATCCGTCGCTGCTGAGGCGGCCGACGCGTCCCATCCCTGCGTTGCCAAATGGGCCCTGAGCCGAGTGAGCAAGGCCAGCATGCGCTCCACGCGCTCATGGCAAGCGGTGAGCATTTCAAAAGGCGACTCAAAACCAGCACGGGGTGCACGGTGCCCAGGAAAGTCAACCGCCACAGGCCGCGAAGCACTCATGCGTCTTCTCCCCACACTTGCACGAACTGATTCCAGACGGGTCGCGGCTTAAAGGGTTTGCGCGAACTCACCGTGCCCACACTCAAGAAACAAATAGCATGCTCACCCGCATGCAGCCCCAAGCCCTGGCGGAACGATTCAGCCTTGAGTGCTTTGCCGCTGGTCAAACCCGTTCCATAACCCATGGTGTGAGCCAACAGCAAGATGTTTTGCACCGCACAACCGGCACTCAAAACGCGTTCATTCAAATCAATTTGCGGGTCACCCTTGGTGTCATCCACCACCAAGAGCATCAACAAAGGCGCACGCATGGCTTTGTCGCGGGCCTGCTCCAGTTGCTCCGTGGCAGCGCTGGGGTCCCGCTCGATGAGCGCGCAGGCAAACAACTCACCCAAGTCGGCTCTGCGGTGCGCAGGCATCACCAAGAAACGCCAAGGATTGATCAGGTCATGGTCTGGCGCAGAAGCTGCGGCCGTAAACAACTGTTCAAGCTCTTGCGCATCAGGCCCTGGCGCCACCAACCGTTTGGGCAAAATGGTTTGTCGCGTGGCGATCAGCCGGCTCAGGAACAGCGGCGTAGTTTCGTCTTCTTGTTCTGTCATTGCACCAAGGGCGAAGCATCCCCGTCGAGTTCAATGCCTTGAACGTTCGCCAAGCCCACCAGGCGGCGCATGTATTGCCCCAAAGCCGTGGCGCGCGACTGCCATTGCAGACGCGAAGCGATCTGGGCTGTCAACTGCGCAAAGGCTGGCAAATGCCCAGGATGGATCTCCAGCACATCGACGATGTGAAAACCAAAACGGGTGTGCACCAAGCGGGGACGCAAGCCCTTGCTTTGGCTGGACTCTTGCATGTAGAAAAGCTCTTTGGCGAACTCGGGCGCACAGTCCTCAGGCTTGAGCCAACCCAAATCGCCTCCTTGCGCACCCGATGGACAGTTGGACAACTCGCCAGCCAACTGTGCAAAGCGCTCAGGCAATGCCTCGGGGTTTGTCAACTCCAACAAAGCCTTCTCGGCGCGCTGCGCCAAGGCTGGCACATTCACCCCGGGGGTGACAGCGAACAAGATGTGGCGCACCCTTCGGGCTTGCCCCACCGTGAATTGCGCTTGGTGCGCGTCGTAGTAACGCTGTGATTCCTCGGGGGTGGGCTGGGGGCAGGTGACCTCATTTTCCAGCATACGGTCGATCACCTCTTGCGCCTGGGCTTGCAGCACCGGAGCCATCAAGTCGCCTTGCCCGAGCGATGGAGCGGACAGCAGGCCGAGCCTGACCGCTTCTTGGCGCAGCAGTTCGGCATAAGCACGTTCACGCAAGTTCTGGGTATCGATTTGTTCATCGGGCGCAACCAAGGCGATGCCGTTGATGGCGGGTGTTGCGGTGGCAACCAAGTCTTCCCGTGTTTCGGATTTCTGTACCGGCATGGCAGCGACCGTGCGCTCGTAAGCCGAAGGGGCTGCCGCGCTGGCGCAACCACAAGCACCGCTGCCGCAATCACCGGAGGTGACGGGAGGGAGTTCAGTCAAAGTTTCGAATGTCATTTGTAGCCTTTGTGGGGTGTGACGTCAAAATGGGGTGATGTATCAGCCGCGGCCAAAGGGTGCGCGTGGCGTCATGCCCACACGGCGGCTGCGCACGACCTGGTAAGGACGCACCACATAGGCCAATGTGCCAAAGCCACTCCACACATGCACCAGTCGGGTGAAGGGGAAGATGAAGAAAATACTCATGCCCAGAAACATATGGGTCTTGAAGATCCAGCTGGCTTCACTCAACAGCTCCACCGCCCCACCACGGAAGGTGACGATGCGTTGTGCCCACTCTGCCAGCTTGAGCATCATGCCTCCGTCCAAATGCTGGGCCGACAAGGGAATGGTCGCCAGCCCCAGCGCAAACTGCGCCCACAACAAGACCAGTAAAACAATGTCACTGGTTTTGCTGTTCACACGGATGCGCACGTCAAACAAGCGGCGATGCAACAGCAGCGTCACGCCGATGAAACCCAGCACCCCAAAAATTCCACCCGAGATCATGGCCAGCAACTGTTTGTCGCCGGCACTGATGAAGTGCTCGTACATGAAGTGCGGCGTGAGCATCCCCACGCTGTGGCCGCCAAACAAAAAGAGCACGCCCACATGGAACAAGTTACTGCCCCAACGCAGCTGACCACCGCGCAGCAACTGTGAAGAATCGCTCTTCCAGGTGTACTGGTCACGGTCAAAACGGATCAGGCTGCCGAGCAGAAAAACGCTCAGCGCAATGTAGGGATAAATCCCAAAAATGAAATGATCAAAGTAATTCATGCTGTGACTCCACTCGACGAGGTTGAAGTTTTTCTGACAAAGTGCATCGGCTGCGCTTCACCCGGGCGAGCCTGGCCCCGTGTACTGCAACCGTCGAAGGCCTCAGGTTCGCTCCAGCTCTCGTCCAGCGACTCTTCCACCACGATCGCAACCGACTGGGCCCTGTGGCCAGCGAGCTCCAAAACCGCTGCCAACACAACGGCATAAGGGCTTTCGCGTTTGAGCAGCGCGCTGAAAATGGCATTCAGAATATGGGCCATTTCGCCCAAAAAAGCCTTGGCCACTTCAGGCGTTTGCGTGGAGGCGAACTCCAACACCACACACAAATGGTCAGGCAACTCTTCGGGCGCAAGAAACAAGCCCGATTGCGCATAGGTCTTGGTCAAATCAATCATGGCAGGACCTCGGTCCCGCGAGTCCCCGTGCACATGCTCAAACAAATGCAGGCAGGTTGCACGGCCCCGGTCAAAGGTTTCAACATAACGCGACTCGGCATCCATCGGATTCAGATGCTGCAGATGCGCCACCAAGGCTTGGAGTTCAGTGCGACGCGCTGAACTGAGTACGCCTTCTTCGTCCAGCACGGTCATGAGCTGGGGCCATTGCTGACGCATCGCAGCGTCCGGGTAGGACAGCAATTGAGACAACACGCGCAGGGAGTAACGGATGGGCTTCATGGGAACCTCGCTTTAAACGACAGGTTGAATGGGAATCGTGCGGCGTTTGTCGCCACCAAACAGGCTGGGCTCTGACTGCCCGTCCGAGCAGCCACTGCCAAACGAGAAGCCGCAGCCGCCGCGCATGTCAAAGGTGTTCTCGGCATACTCACGGTGCGAGCTGGGAATCACGAAGCGGTCTTCGTAATTGGCAATCGCCATGATGTGGTACATCTCTTCCACTTGCGCCACGGTCAAACCGGTTTGCTCGAGCACCGCATGGTTTTCAATACCGTCCACATGCTTGCCGCGCTGGTAAGCCCGCATGGCCAGCATGCGTTCCAAGGCAAGTGTCACGGGGGCAACGTCCCCGGCAGTCAGCAAGTTGGCCAGGTACTGCACCGGGATGCGCATTTGCGACACATCAGGCAACTCGCCATTCATGCCGACATGGCCTGCATTGGCCGCGGCCGTGATGGGCGACAGCGGCGGCACGTACCACACCATAGGCAAGGTACGGTACTCAGGGTGCAAGGGCAAGGCAACTTTCCAGTCGATGGCCATTTTGTAGACCGGGCTGTTGCGCGCGCCTTCCAGCCAAGACTCCGGAATACCGTCTTTGCGGGCCTGCTCAATCACCTTCGGGTCATGCGGATTGAGGAAGATGTCCAACTGGGCCTGGTACAGATCTTTCTCGTTTTCGGTGCTGGCCGCTTCGGCAATCCGGTCGGCGTCGTACAGCACCACGCCCAGGTAGCGGATGCGACCGACGCAGGTTTCGGAGCACACCGTGGGCTGCCCGGCTTCAATGCGGGGATAACAAAAGATGCACTTCTCGGCTTTGCCGCTTTGCCAGTTGTAGTAAATTTTCTTGTACGGGCAACCACTCACGCACATGCGCCAACCCCGGCATTTGTCTTGGTCGATCAACACAATGCCGTCGTCCTCGCGCTTGTAAATCGAACCCGAGGGGCACGAGGCGACGCAGGTGGGGTTCAGGCAGTGTTCGCACAGGCGTGGCAAATACATCATGAAGGTGTTTTCAAACTGCCCGACCATGTCTTTTTGCACCTGGTCGAAATTCGCCAAATTGGCGTCTTTGCTGCGTTTGCTGAACTCACCGCCCAGAATTTCTTCCCAGTTCGGACCCCATTCGATTTTTTGCATGCGTTGACCGGTGATCAAGCTGCGGGGGCGCGCCGTCGGTGTGGCCCTGGATTCTGGCGCCCCTTGCAGGTGCTCATAGTCGTAGGTGAACGGCTCGTAGTAATCGTCGATCTGCGGCATGTTGGGATTGGCAAAAATCCGCATCAGCAGCTTCCACTTACCCCCCTGTTTGGGTTCGATCGAACCGTCGGCCTTGCGGGTCCAACCGCCATTCCATTTGTCTTGGTTTTCCCATTCTTTGGGGTAGCCAATGCCGGGCTTGGTTTCCACGTTGTTGAACCAAGCGTATTCCACACCCGGGCGACTGGTCCAGACGTTTTTACAGGTGACAGAGCAGGTGTGACAGCCGATGCATTTGTCCAAATTCAGGACCATGGCGATTTGTGCGCGAATTTTCATAATGTTCTCCTTCAAGCCTGAACCGTGACTGGGGCTTCGTCATCGAGCCAATCGACTTTGTGCATCTTGCGCACCACCACAAATTCGTCGCGGTTGGTGCCGATGGTCCCGTAGTAGTTGAAGCCGTAACTGAACTGGGCGTAGCCGCCAATCATGTGGGTGGGCTTGGTCACAATGCGCGTGACCGAGTTGTGAATCCCGCCGCGAATGCCCGTGATCTCAGAGCCCGGGGTGTTGATGGTTTTTTCTTGCGCGTGGTACATCATCACCATGCCTTGGTTGACCCGCTGACTGACCACGGCACGGGCCGCAATCGCACCATTGCTGTTGAACAATTCGACCCAGTCGTTGTCGACAATGCCGGCACTGCGCGCATCGACTTCACTCAACCAAATCACCGGTCCACCGCGGTTCAGCGTCAACATGTGCAAGTTGTCGCTGTAGGTGCTGTGAATGCCCCACTTTTGGTGCGGCGTGATGAAATTGAGAGAAATTTCCTTGTTGCCGTTAGGACGGCGATTGAGCATCTCGTCCACCGTCTTCAAGTCCACCGGTGGGCGGTAGGTCGTCATGCCTTCGCCAAAGGCCTGCATCCAGGGATGGTCCAGATAGAACTGTTGACGTCCCGTCAGCGTGCGCCACGGAATGTACTCGTGCACGTTGGTGTAACCCGCGTTGTACGACACTTTTTCGCTCTCCAGACCCGACCAGGTGGGCGAGCTGATGATCTTGCGCGGCTGCGCCTGAATATCGCGGAAACGAATCTTTTCATCTTCGCGGTGCAAAGCCAGATGCGTGTGATCACGCCCGGTGATCTTGCCCAGAGCCTCCCAAGCCTTCACGGCCACATGGCCATTGGTCTCTGGGGCCAGTTGCAGCACCACCTCGCAGGCATCAATGTCGGTTTCGATTTTCGGCATGCCTTGTGTCACACCTGCGGCATGGACTTTGCCATTGAGTTCAGCCAACTGACGCACTTCATCCACGGTGTTCCAGCCAATGCCCTTGCCGCCGTTGCCCATTTTTTCCAACAACGGTCCCAGTGCCGTAAAGCGCTTGTAGGTATTGGGGTAATCGCGTTCGATCACAGCAATTTGCGGCGCGGTCACGCCCGGAATCAATTCGCACTCACCCTTGCGCCACTCTTTCACGTCCAGGGCTTGCGCCAATTCAGCGGGCGTGTCGTGCATCAAGGGTGTCAGCATCAACTCTTTTTCAACGCCCAAATGGCCTACGCAGACTTCACTGAAGGCTTTGGCAAATCCCTTGTAAATTTCCCAATCGCTCTTGCTCTGCCAAGCCGGGTCTACCGCAGTCGACAAAGGGTGAATGAAGGGATGCATGTCACTGGTGTTGAGATCGTTCTTTTCATACCAAGTGGCCGTGGGCAACACAATGTCCGAGTACAGACAGGTGGTGCTCATGCGAAAGTCCAGCGTCACCAACAAGTCGAGCTTGCCTTCAGGCGCTTGGTCATGCCATTGCACTTCTTTGGGTTTGGCCTCTTGGGCGCCCAGGTCTTTGCCCTGCACGCCGTGCGAGGTGCCCAACAAATGCTTGAGAAAATACTCGTGACCTTTGCCCGATGAACCCAGAATGTTGGAGCGCCACACAAACATGTTGCGCGGCCAGTTCAGCGGATGGTCGGGGTCTTCGCAGCTCATCTTCAGACTGCCGTCCTTCAAGGACTGGACCGCGTAGACTTTCGGGTCCATGCCTTGGGCCTGTGCATCTTTCACCACCTGCATCGGGTTGGTTTGCAGCTGCGGCGCACTGGGCAACCAGCCCATGCGCTCGGCGCGCACGTTGTAGTCGATCATGCTGCCGCCAAACTTGGTTTTATCCGCCAAGGGGGACAAAATTTCTTCCACGCCGAGTCGCTCATAACGCCACTGATCGGTGTGCGCATAAAAGAAGCTGGTGCTGTTCATCTGGCGTGGTGGGCGCACCCAATCGAGTGCAAAGGCCAGTGCCGTCCAACCGGTTTGTGGACGCAGTTTTTCCTGACCCACATAGTGCGCCCAGCCGCCGCCGCTTTGACCAATGCAACCGCACATCATCAGCATGTTGATGATGCCGCGGTAGTTCATGTCGCTGTGGTACCAATGGTTCATGGCGGCGCCAATGATGATCATGGATTTGCCGCGTGTTTTGTCGGCGTTATCGGCAAATTGACGCGCCACGGCAATCACCTGATCGCGTTTCACGCCCGTGATTTTTTCTTGCCATGCGGGGGTGTAAGGGGCGTCATCGTCGTAACTGGTGGCCGCCTCTTCACCAGCCAGGCCTCGTGCCACACCGTAATTGGCCGCGGTCAGGTCAAACACGGTGGCGACCAGCGCATAGCGCTCTTCACCGGCCTTGCCCAGCTTGATGCGCCGCACCGGCACCTTGCGCACCAGCACGTCGTCCACGGCGCTGGCTTGCTTGTTGGCACTGAAGTTCGGCGTATCGATCCCGCCAAAATACGGGAAAGCCACCTCACCGACTTCGTACTCGCTGCCCTCACCCTCCATCAAACTCAACTTGAGCTTGACCTCGTTGTCTCCTCGCGCCTCTTTGTTTTCTAAATTCCATTTGCCAGCATCGCTGCGCCCTTCTGCACCCCAACGAAAGCCGATCGAACCATTGGGCAACACCACGCGGTCCGTCTGGTCGAGCGCCACGGTTTTCCACTCGGGGTTGTTGTCTTGTCCCAATTTGCCGTTGAAGTCACTGGCGCGCAAATAGCGCCCTGGCACATGGACCTTGCGGCCATCGGCCAGCGTGCGCTCTTCGAGCTGTACCAAATTAGGCATGTCCGTATAGCGGCGCACATAGTCGTCAAAGTAAGCGCTGCGCTTGTCAAAGTAAAACTCTTTGAGGATCACATGGCCCATGGCCATGGCAATGGCGGCATCGGTGCCCTGCTTGGGATGCATCCACAAATCGGCCAGTTTGCTGATCTCGGCATAGTCGGGCGTGATGGCCACAGTCTTGGCGCCTTTGTAACGCACCTCGGTGAAGAAGTGGGCATCGGGCGTGCGCGTTTGCGGCACGTTGGAGCCCCAAGCAATGATGTAAGTGGAGTTGTACCAATCGGCCGATTCGGGCACATCGGTCTGCTCACCCCAGACCTGCGGGCTGGCAGGCGGTAAATCGCAATACCAGTCGTAAAAGCTCATGCTGACGCCACCAATCAATGACAAGTACCGGCTACCGGCCGCGTAACTGATCATGGACATGGCCGGGATCGGCGAAAAACCAATGATGCGGTCAGCGCCGTATTTCTTCACGGTGTAGACGTTGGCACTGGCAATGATCTGGTTGACCTCCTCCCAAGTGCTGCGCACAAAGCCACCCAAGCCGCGCTGCTTTTGCCATTCGAGTCGGGCATCGGCGTTCTCGACCATGCTGGACCAGGCATCGACCGGGCTCTTGGCCACCGCCAATGCGGCACGCCAATGCTTGAGCAAGCGCGCACGGATCATGGGGTACTTGACCCGATTCGCGCTGTAGAGGTACCAAGAGTAGGAGGCTCCCCGTGCACAACCGCGCGGTTCGTGGTTGGGTAAATCTGGGCGAGTGCGCGGGTAATCGGTTTGCTGGGTTTCCCAAGTGACGATGCCGCCCTTGACATAGATCTTCCACGAACACGAGCCAGTGCAATTGACGCCGTGGGTGCTGCGCACAATTTTGTCGTGCGCCCAGCGGTCGCGGTAAGCATCTTCCCAGGTGCGGTCCTCGCCGGTGGTCACGCCATGACCACCCGAAAAAGTCTCTTTGGGGTTAGAAAAATAATTCAATCGATCCAGAAAATGGCTCATTTTTTTCTCCAATTCAGCGGGGCCATTCAGACCCCTTTGCAAACAGTTATCAAGCAGCTTCAGGGGTTGCGAATTTCGGCGCCTGCGCGCAGGTAAAACCACCAGTTCAGCACCAGGCACAGCGCATAAAACACGGCAAAACCGTACATGGCCATTTGCGGTGTGCCGGCCTTGATCTGGGCGCCAATCACTACGGGAGCGATGAACGCACCGTAGGCGGCGATAGCCGAAGTCCAACCCAACACCGGCCCTGCCTGCGTGCGGTCAAAAATCACGCCGATGGTGCGGAAGGTGGAGCCGTTGCCGATACCGCTGGCGGTGAACAGCACGATGAACAGCACCATGAAGGGCATGAAGTACTGTTCAGGAGTGGCCGAGCCATACGCCAGCAACATCACATAACCCACCGCCACCGAGGCCAGCACCATCACGGCCGAGATGGCTTGTGTGACGATGGAGCCACCGATCTTGTCGGACACCCAGCCCCCCACAGGACGCACCAGCGCACCAATAAAGGGGCCGATCCAGGCGTAAGTCAGGGCCGAGGGGGCGTGCGGGTTTTTCAGCGTGTGCTGCATGATGCCGGCGGCATCGGGCACATGACTGATGCCGAAGATCACGGTGATGGACAAGGGCAACGCCATCGAAAAACCAATGAAGGAACCGAAGGTCACGATGTACAGCAGCGTCAACGACCAGGTGTGCTTGTTCTTAAAGATGGCGAACTGCTTGGCGATGTTGTCCTTCATCGGACCAAAGGCGGCCAGGCGCATCACCATCAGGGTGCTGAACACAATCAACGGCATGGCAATCCACATGTTCAAAATGCCCAGCCCGGTGGGCGCAGGCAGGTACAGGTACAGACCGAGACCGGCCGGCACAAAGGACAGGGTGTAAAGCCAAATGATCTTGATGAAGGCCGACAAAGTGCCGCCGCTGTCCGGCGTCACCGTGTTCAGGTTGTTCATGCCGAAGTAAGCCAGCACCGACAAGGGAATCAGCGACAGCAACCAGGCAAAGCCGGCGTTCTGAATCCAGGTGGGCGTGCCCGCCACAATCTTGCCCAAAATCCAGCCGCTGTCTTTCACCAGCACCATGGCCTCACCGCCCATGCCGCCGAAGATGCTCAGGGTCATGACCAAAGGGATCACGATCTGCATGGTGGTGACACCGAAGTTGCCCAAACCCGCGTTCAAGCCCAGCGCCGTGCCCTGCAGGCGCTTAGGAAAGAAGGTGCTGATGTTGGACATGGAGCTGGCAAAGTTGCCGCCACCCACACCCGACCACAGCGCCATCAGCTGGAAGGCCCACAGCGGCCATTCTTTGTGCTGCAGCACGATGCCGGTGCCCATGGCTGGCGCCAGCAGCATCGCCGTGGTCAAAAAGATGGTGTTGCGTCCACCGGCCACGCGAATCAAAAAAGACGCCGGGATGCGCATGGTGGCACCGGCCAGGCCCGCTATAGCTGTGAGCGAGAACAACTCCGCCTGGGTGAAGGGGAAACCCAGGTTGAGCATCTGCACCGTGATGATGCCCCACATGCCCCAGATGGCGAAGCCGCACAGCAGCGCCGGCACGGATATCCAGAGGTTGCGGTAGGCAATTCTTTTACCTGTTTTTTCCCAGAACTGTGCGTCTTCAGGACGCCAGTCTTGGATGTCCGCTGAACTGCCTGCGGAAGGGCTTGATTTCGGGTTCATAGAGTTCCTTGCTTGGGGTTCAGGCACGCAGGCCTGGCTGCGAAAGTTCGACATGGGTCTGGCCCATCACGGGGGTTTTGCGGACTTCGGTCCAGTACATCCAGATGAGGGAAACCCAGACCACGCCGTACATCAACATGAAGGCACTGCTGCGGATGCCGGTGAGGTCCAGCAGCGCGCCAAAAATGATCGGCAAGACAAAACCGCCCAAGCCGCCCGCCAAACCGACGATGCCGCTGATGACGCCAATGTTGTGGGGATAATCGTCAGCGATGTACTTGAAGACACTGGCTTTGCCAAACGCGAAGGCAATGCCCAGGATGAACATCAGGCCGGTAAAGGCATAGACGTTCAAGCCGATGGCAAAAGTCTTGGGGCCGTTGACCGTGACGATGGTGAAGTCGGTTTGCGGATAGGACAGTAAAAACAAACAGATCCAACTCACCCACAGTACCCACCAAGTGATGCTGTGTGCGCCGTATTTGTCGCTGAGCACGCCGCCGACTGCGCGCAACACGCCACCCGGCAAGGAAAAACAAGCCGCCAGCAAAGCGGCCACCCGGATGTCCAGACCGTACTCACCGATGTAGTACTGCACCATCCACAGCGCCAAGGCCACATAGCCGCCAAACACGATGCTGTAGTACTGGCAATATTTAAGGACCTGGGGGTCTTTCAGCGCTTGGAGTTGTTCCTTGAGCGTCGCTTTGCTGGACACCCGATGCGAAGGCTCGCTGTAACTGAAAAACCAAAACAGCAGCGCGGCACCCGCCATGATGGCGGCATACACCTGCGGCACCGCAGCCCAGCCAAAGGCCACGAGGATGACCGGCGCAACAAATTTGTTCACGGCGGAACCCGAATTGCCTGCACCGTAAACCCCCATCGCCATGCCTTGCTGGTCTTTGGGAAACCAACGGGCCACATAAGGGGTGCCCACTGAAAAAGACCCCCCAGCCAAACCCACA
>CAIWWN010000082.1 GCA_903916355.1 uncultured Burkholderiales bacterium
ATCGCCATAGCTCTTCTCTGATCGGGGCACTCGCTTGCCCCGCGGTTTCCTCCCTCGGGGCTTGTACGACGCCCACCCTTACGAATTATCGGGATGCACGTGGCTTGCCTACGCGGGTGGACATCCTACAACCCTAAACAATTGACAACATTCAGATGTTTAGGCGGCGATTGCTAACCCAGATTTCGCGACCTGATACCCGCAATTAGGTAGTGGAGCTACTGTTTCGTTGAACGTCCGCTTTAGGGCACCGAATTCGATGGCAGGAAATTCCGCAATGGTTCGAAACCGGGCCCCCTGAAAAAGTGGCAACTTCAGTGACGTTCCGCAGCTGAGGCGCATAACGGCCAATTCAAAATTCAATAACCTCAACTGACTAGTCATCGTACAACTTGAGCCTGCAGGGCCGCAGCGCAGTCCTGTCATTTTGGGGGCTTTCGCAGGCGGTCTCGGCTGTTGGAGAGGTGGGTGCGCATGGCGGCGCGTGCCGACTCTGCGTCTTGGTTGCGGATCGCGTTGTAAATGCTCTCGTGCTCGCTGTGCACGCGCTTTAAATAGGCTTCGCGCCCTTCGGGGGCCTGGTCCGCGGTGTTGACTCGTGTGCGCGGGATGATGCGTCTGCCCAGGTAAGTCATCAGGTCGGCAAAGTGCCGGTTACCGGTGGCCTTGGCCACCTCCAAATGGAATTCAAAATCGCTGGGCACGGCATCGGATTGCTCACTGATGGCGGCGGCAAAACTGTCCAGTGCCTGCGCCATGGCGTCGCACTGGATGGGTGTCGCGCGCTGCGCGGCCAGTCCTGCAGCCTCGGTTTCCAGGCTGATACGCAATTCCAGAACGTTGATCACGTCCTCTACGGTGGACATGTCTTGCTCCCCAATGCTGAAGTTTTCATTGGCAGGGGCTTGCAGCACAAAAGTGCCGACGCCATGGCGAGTTTCCACCAAGCCAGAGGCCTGTAGTCGGGAGATCGCTTCTCGCACCACGGTTCGGCTAACGGCCAATTCCACCATGATGGCCGACTCGGTGGGCAGCTGATCTCCGGGTTTGAGACGCCCGCCCTGAATTTGGCTCGCCATGTGCTGAACCACTTCTTGCACCAATCCGCCACGCCGGTTGCGGGGAGGCGGTGAGGTAGGGGTGTCGTGCCATTTTTGGGTCATAAAAAGTCCTGGGTGCTTGACACCATGGTTGCAAGCTTACAGAATATCAAGTCATCGGACAACATACAACACAGAATTACTGATTATGACCATTCGATCTCACTCCAGACTATTGATGACCGGTGCTGCAGGCGGCTTGGGGCAGGCCATGCGCTCGCGCCTGAAAGCCAATTGCGAGACGCTGCGCTTGAGCGACCTGAACGCGCTTGACGCGGCGCAGCCTGGCGAAGAGCTTGTGCAGGCGGACTTGTCGAATATGGACGCTGTACAGCAGATGGTGGCCGGTTGTCAGGCGATTGTGCATTTTGGTGGCATCTCTGTGGAGCAGCCCTGGGGGCCTATTTTGCAAGCGAACATCATTGGCGTTTACAACCTGTATGAAGCAGCTCGCATGCATGGGGTCAAGCGCGTGGTCTTTGCCAGCTCCAACCATGTCATGGGTTTTTACCGACAAAGCGAAGTGGTCGATGCCAAGAGCCCCCCCCGGCCTGACGGTTTGTACGGCCTGAGCAAAGCCTTTGGCGAAGACATTTCCCGTCTCTACTTCGACCGTTACGGCATCGAGACCGCGTGTGTGCGAATTGGTTCCTCATTCCCCGAACCGCGCGACCGGCGCATGCTGGCCACCTGGCTGAGCTTTGACGATTTGCACCGCCTGATCACCGCCTGTTTAACCACGCCGGTATTGGGTCACAGCATCATTTACGGCACCTCTGACAACAGCGTCAGCTGGTATGACAACCATCTGGCCCGGCACATTGGCTACCGACCGATGGACAGCTCGGATGCATTTCGCGAGGCCGTCTACGCCCGCACGGATGAGCCCGATTTGAGCGACTCTGCGGTGCAGTTTCAAGGCGGCGGTTTCGTCAAGATCGGTCCCCTTTGAATTAAATCAGGGTTGCGTTCCCTGTGCGCAGTGCGGCAGGCCATTGCGACCTTAACCATTATTTTTTTGCAGAACAAAGACTTTTTATGACCCCCCCAAGAACTCAAATCCATCATGTCAAGCGGCTTACTGTCGTTTCCATTGACCGACTTCGATGCCCAAGGTGACTTCAACGCCAAGGCGGATGCCGATCATTGCCAGTGCCGGTGGTCCTACCCGTTTTGCGATTCAGTGCGCGCAATAGGCCGAGCGCGCCGGCGCCCACGGCGTGTTGCTGTTGCCGCATTACTTGAGCGTAGCAGGTCAAGAAGGCCTGATTTCCTAAAACAGCGGTGGCGTTTTACCACGCGGTGTCCGCGGACCATCATGCCACCCAACACCGTTTGTTGAAGCAATTTTTCATGCCCTATTTGGACACCCGTAACCGCATGCAAGGGTATGCTGTGAGCATTGTCAAAGCGGGTGCGACCCTGGTGGGTCACACCGCAGGCCCCTTGCGCCCCCCATTGACTGACTTGAAGCCCGCCGAGATGGAACAACTCGGTGCTTTGATCAAGTCCTTGGGCGCGCAATAATTTTCCATCGTACTTTATAACCCTCACTGGGAGACAAACATGAAATTCCAATCACCTCTGCTGGCCATCGCTGCCGCGCTTTCTTTCTGCGCTCATGCGGTGGAGTTCCGCTCGGCCGACATCCATAACGCGGACGATTACCCGACTGTGGTCGCCGTGAAACACATGAGCACCGTGCTGGAGAAATTGTCGGGTGGCAAACACAAGATCAAGGTCTTCAACAAAGGCGCGTTGGGTTCTGAGAAAGAAACCATCGACCAGGTCAAGATCGGTGCTTTGGATTTGGTGCGTGTCAACGTGGCACCGATGAACGGCGTCTGCCCCATGACCATGGTGCCCACCATGCCGTTCTTGTTCCAGTCGGTCGATCACATGCGTCATTCATTGGATGGTCCGGTCGGCGCTGAGATTCTCAAGAGCTGCGAGTCGGTGGGTTACGTCGGCTTGGCTTTTTATGACAGCGGCGCACGCTCCATCTACGCCAAAAAAGCCATTCGTACCGTGGCCGATACCAAAGGTTTGAAGATTCGCGTGCAGCAATCTGACCTGTGGGTGGCCTTGGTCAGTGCCATGGGCGCGAACGCCACACCCATGCCTTATGGCGAGGTGTACACGGGCCTGAAGACTGGTTTGATCGATGCGGCGGAAAACAACATCCCGTCGTTTGACACGGCCAAGCACGTGGAAGCCGTCAAGGTGTACTCCAAGACTGAGCACTCGATGGCGCCTGAAATTTTGGTCATGTCCAAAGTCAGCTGGGACAAACTGCCTGCCAACGAACAAGCCATGATTCGCCAAGCGGCCAAAGAGTCGGTTGCGGTGCAACGCAAGGCTTGGGATGAGGCCGAAGGCAAATCGCTGGCCAACGTCAAAGCTGCGGGCGCTGAAATTGTGGAAGTGGACAAAAAATCGTTCCAAGCCGTGATGGGCCCTGTGTACGACAAGTTCATGACCACGCCTGAAATGAAGCGCGCCATCAAAGCCATTCAAGACACCAAGTAATCGGCTTATCCCTATGCCCCTGGCGATCGCCTGGGGCTGGAGTTTTTATGTTCACCAAATTTTGTGCGACTGTCTCCAAGATCAGCTTGGTGCTGGCGGTGATGGGTTTGATCGCTGTGATCTTGTGCGTTCAATGGCAGGTGATTGGTCGCTATGTGTTCAACGACACGCCAACCTGGGCTGAGGCTTTGGCGATGTTGATCGTGTTGTTTGTGACCGCCTTTGGCTTGGCTGTGGGGGTGCGTGATGCGGGCCACATTGGCTTAGAGTCGCTGGTGGTGCTGTTGCCTGAAAAATGGCAACACCGAATTGAAATTTTGATTCACGCCCTGGTGGGTTTGTTCGGGTTTTTGATGGTGCAGGGCGGTTGGCTGTGGGCCTCGGCCAAATGGGGTGAAAAAAAACCCATGTTGCCTGTTCCCGATGGCATTGACTATGTGCCGGTGATCATCGCGGGCGCTTTGATTTTGCTTTTTTCGATTGAACACATTCTTGCGCTTTTGCAAGGCAAAGTAGTTGAGCCTGTTTGGGAATAACAAGATGGAACTCACCGTACTTGCTTTGAGCTTCACGCTCTTGTTGATTCTGGGTGTGCCCGTGGCCTTTGCCATTGGCCTGTCCTCCGTGGCCACCATCATCGCCGCCGGTTTGCCGGTGGCCATGGTGTTCCAAAAAATGGTCGGCGGCATGCAGGTGTTCTCCTTCTTGGCCATTCCGTTTTTTGTGTTTGCCGGCGAGTTGATGCTCTACGGCGGCATTGCTGACCGCATCGTGCGTTTTGCCAACAGCCTGGTCGGCCATGTGCGCGGTGGCTTGGGCATGAGCAACGTGATCGGTTGCACCATCTTTGGAGGCGTCGCTGGCTCGCCCTTGGCGGACGTCTCGGCCATGGGCTCGGTGATGATCCCGCTGATGAAGAAAGAAGGTTACGACGCCGACTATGCGGTGAACGTGACCACGCATGCAGCCTTGGTCGGCGCCATCATGCCAACCTCGCACAATATGATCATCTTCACCTTGGCCGCATCGGGCTTGGCTTCGGTCAGTGTGCTGGGTTTGATCTTGGCCGGTTTGGTGCCAGCGATCATCTTGACGCTGTGCAACTTGGGCGCGGCCTATTGGGTGGCGGTGCGTCGGGGTTACCCGATTCACGGTAACTTTCCAGGTTGGTTGGAAGTGCTGAAAGCCTTTGGCGCTGCCTTGCCGGGTCTGTTTGTGGTGGTGATTATTTTGGGCGGCATTTTGTCGGGCGCCTTCACCGCCACCGAGTCGGCCTCTATTGCTGTGGCCTGGGCCTTGTTTGTCACGGTCGTGATTTACCGCACTTTGACGCTGCATAACTTTCTCAAAGCCTGTGCCAAAGCCTGCAAGACCACTGGCGTGGTGCTGCTGCTGATCGGGATTTCGAACGCCTTTGGTTATTTCATGGCCTTGTACGAAGTGCCCCAAATGACGGGTCAGCTGATGCAAAGCGTGTCCAGCACGCCTTGGGTGATTTTCTTGATGATCAACATCTTGTTGTTCATCTTGGGCACCTTCCTGGACATGGCCGCGACCATTTTGATTTGCACACCGATCTTCATGCCGATCGCCATGCACTTTGGCATGGACCCGATGCAATTCGGCATCATGCTGCTGATCAACTGTGCTTTGGGACTGAACACACCTCCTGTTGGAACCGTGCAGTTCGTCGGCTGTGCGATTGGCGGTATTTCGGTCGGTCAGGTGATGCGCACCATTGCCCCGTTTTATGGCGCTTTGACCTTGGCGATGCTCTTGGTCACCTATGTGCCCCAGTTCACGCTGTGGTTGCCGAACTTGCTCAAGTGAAAATTTAACCCTGGAATTGACGCCATGAGTTCACCCCGCCCGCCTTTGGCGATTCGCATGCATGCGGCCGACAACGTGGCCATCATCGCCAACGACGGTGGTTTACCCGCTGGCACGGTCATGCCCGCGGGCGCGGCCGAAGGCCTGGTCTTGCGCGACAAAGTGCCGCAAGGCCATAAGGTGGCGCTGTGTGACTTGGCGCTGGGCCAAGCCATCGTGCGCTACAACGTACCCGTGGGGTTTGCACGCCAAGCCATTGCCGCGGGCAGTTGGGTGCACGAGCGCTTGCTGGACATTCCGCCGGCGCGCGAGCTGCAAGGCTTGCCCATGGCCACCGTGCAGCCCCCGGTGCTCGATCCTGTCGAGGGATTTACCTTTGAAGGTTATGTCAACCGTGACGGCTCGGTCGGCACGCGCAATCTGTTGGCCATCACCACTACGGTGCAGTGCGTGGCGGGGGTGGTGCAGTTGGCGGTCGAGCGCATTGAGCGCGAGTTGCTGCCTTTGTACCCGCATGTGGACGGGGTGGTGGGTCTGGAGCACAGCTACGGCTGCGGCGTGGCAATTGACGCGCCGGGCGCCGAGATTCCGATCCGCACCCTGCGCCACATCAGCCTGAACCCCAACTTTGGCGGCGAGGTGATGGTGGTGAGTTTGGGCTGCGAAAAATTGCAGCCAGAGCGCTTGTTGCCCCCAGGCAGCTTCCCGATTCAAGACATCCGTGGCGAAGGCCAGGGCCCGGACAACGTGTGCCTGCAAGACGATGCGCATGTGGGCTTTATGTCCATGCTCGACGGTATTTTGGCCCGTGCCAAACCGCACCTGGAGCGCCTGAACGCGCGGCGCCGTCAAACCGTGCCCGCCAGCGCGCTGGTGGTGGGCGTGCAGTGCGGCGGCAGCGATGCTTTTTCAGGTGTGACCGCCAACCCCGCTGTGGGCTATATGGCCGACTTGCTGGTGCGCGCCGGAGGCACGGTGATGTTTTCCGAAAACACCGAAGTGCGTGATGCGGTGGAGCAACTCACCAGCCGCGCCGCCACGCCTACCGTGGCCGAGGACATCGTGCGCGAACTGGGCTGGTACGACCAGTACCTGGAGCGCGGCCGCGTGGACCGCACCGCCAACACCACGCCCGGCAACAAAGCCGGTGGCCTGTCTAACATCGCCGAAAAAGCCATGGGCTCGATCATCAAGAGCGGCAGCGCAGCGATTGCCAGCGTGTTGCCACCCGGCGAGAAACTCAAGGCCGATCAAAAAGGCCTGGTCTTTGCTGCCACACCGGCCAGCGACTTCATTTGCGGCACCTTGCAATTGGCCGCCGGCATGAACCTGCATGTCTTCACCACCGGCCGTGGCACGCCTTACGGTCTGCAAGCTTGCCCTGTCATCAAAGTCGCCACACGCACCGACTTGGCGCGGCGCTGGCATGACCTGATGGACATGAATGCGGGTCGTATTGCCGATGGTGAAATCACCATCGAGGAGGGCGGATGGGAGTTGTTTCGCTTGTTGCTCACAGTGGCCAGCGGACACAAGACCTGGGCCGAGCATTGGAAACTCCATAATGCATTGGTCTTGTTCAACCCCGCCCCCATCACCTGATCTCACCTGAATTTTCTCGTTCTCAACTGATTTTTTAAAAACCTTCATGACGACTTTGCAATCTTTTGACGCCCGCACCGGCCAGCCTTTGGGCGCAGCCTTGACCGCTTCCTCCAGCGCCGACATTGATGCCGCGGTCCATGCCGCTGATGCTGCTTTTGCCGATTGGCAATGCAGCGAAGGTGCCACCCGCGCCGCTTTGCTCAATGCCTTGGCCGCGGCCATCGAGTCCGACCGCGAAGCCTTGGTGGCCTTGGCCGATCAAGAGTCCGGCTTGGGTTTGCCGCGTTTGAATGGCGAGCTCGATCGCACCGCGTTCCAGTTGCGCCGTTTTGCAGGTCTTGCGCAGCAAGGCGCAGCTTTTGCTTTTACCGATGACCCGGCCGTGGCCGTTGGCCCGCCTGCAGGTCACCCCGCTATGGAGCGGGTGCGTGTGCCGCTGGGCCCCGTCGCCATGTTCTCTGCCAGTAATTTTCCCTTTGCCTTTTCGGTGCTGGGCGGCGACACCGCTTCAGCCCTGGCCGCAGGCTGCTCTGTCGTGGTCAAGGCTCACCCCGGTCACCCGCAAACTTCGGTGCGCGTGCACGGCCTGGTGCAAGCCGCGTTGAAAGTTTTGAATTTGCCGGCCGGTTTGATCGCTATGGTGCAGGGCGCGGGTCACGAGGTGGGTGTCTCGCTGATCCAGCATCCTTTAATTGCGGCCGGTGCTTTTACCGGCTCGACACGTGGCGGCGCCGCCTTGCAAGCGGCAGCGCGCCAGCGCGCTCGGCCGATTCCTTTTTACGGTGAGTTGGGCTCCATCAACCCCGTGGTGGCCACGCCCCAAGCCTTGGCGGCTGGCGGTGAAGCCTTGGCCCAAACCTTGGCCGGTTCCATCACCTTGGGTTGTGGTCAGTTTTGTACCAACCCTGGCCTCTTGGTGTTCCAGCGCAACGAAGCCAGCAGCGCCTTTGTGGCCCAACTGGTGACCGCGCTTCACGCCCAGCAACCCCATGTCATGTTGACCCAAGGCATGCGCCAAGCGCTGGATGCCGGCACGCAACAGCAACTCTCCGCAGGTGCCAAAGCCTTGGTGCATGAGCCTGTGCAGAGCCTGCAACCGCGCCCCTTCTTGGCCGAAGTCGACGCTGCCACCTTCATCGCCCAGACCCAGTTGCATGAAGAAGTGTTTGGCCCCGCCAGCCTGATTGTCTGGAGCGACTCGGTCGCACAAACGCTGCAGGTCTTGCACGCCGTGGGCGGTAGCCTCACGGTGACGTTGTGGGGTCTGGGTGAAGACACGCCAGAGCACCGCGCCCTGGTGCGCGGCGCCAGTGCCATCGCCGGTCGCTTGCTTTTTGCCGGCGTGCCCACAGGCGTGGCGGTGACCGCAGCGCAACAGCACGGCGGCCCTTGGCCTTCATCGACCGAACCCATGTCCACCTCAGTAGGCGATGCGGCCTTGAATCGCTTTTTGCGCCCAGTGTCTTTGCAGGACATGCCCGCTTGGTTGGTGGCGCGTCACGGTCAGCCTTGTTGAGCCTGGACTCAAGTGCCTCAGATTCAAGCGCTTTTTTTACGCGGCTTTAACTTCTTTACACCATGACCTCCTCTTCTCCTGTCGTCACCGCCATGCGCGTCATTCCTGTGGCGGGGCGAGATGGCATGCTGCTCAATTTGAGCGGTGCCCATGCGCCATTTTTCACGCGCAATATTTTGGTCTTGACCGACAGCCTGGGCCACACCGGCGCGGGCGAGGTGCCCGGCGGCGAAGCCATTCGCCAAACGCTGGAAGACGCGCGCGAGTTGGTGATCGGTCAACCCCTGGGCAAGTATTTGACGGTGTTGCAAAGCATGCAAGCCGCGTTCGCCAACCGCGATGCAGGTGGACGTGGCTTGCAGACTTTTGACCTGCGCACCACAGTGCATGCGGTCACTGCCGTGGAGTCGGCCTTGCTGGATTTGCTCGGTCAGTTCTTGGGCGTGCCCGTCGCCGCCTTGCTGGGCGAGGGGCAACAGCGCGACAAAGTTGAGATGCTGGGGTATTTGTTTTATGTCGGGGATCGCCACAAAACCGATTTGCCTTACGCCAGTGAGCCCGATGCCGCTGACGACTGGGCGCGTCTGCGCCACGAAGAGGCCATGACGCCCGAGGCGATTGTGAAACTGGCCGAGGCGGCCTATGCGCGTTACGGTTTCAACGACTTCAAACTCAAGGGCGGCGTGCTGCGCGGTGAAGCCGAAGTGGAAGCTGTGCAGGCTTTGCATGAACGCTTTCCGCAGGCGCGCATCACGCTCGACCCCAATGGCGGCTGGCTGCTTAAAGAGGCTGTGCGCCTGATGCGCGACATGCACGGCGTTTTGGCTTATGCCGAAGACCCGTGTGGCGCGGAGCAGGGCTTCAGCGGTCGTGAGGTGATGGCCGAGTTCCGGCGTGAAACCGGGCTGCGCACCGCCACCAACATGGTCGCCACCGATTGGCGGCAAATGGCCCACGCGATTCAATTGCAGTCGGTGGACATTCCTTTGGCCGATCCGCATTTCTGGACCATGCAGGGCTCGGTGCGCGTGGCGCAAGCCTGTCAGACCTGGGGCTTGACCTGGGGTTCGCATTCCAACAACCACTTTGATATTTCGCTGGCCATGTTCACCCATGTGGGCGCGGCAGCGCCGGGCCGCGTCACGGCCATGGACACGCACTGGATTTGGCAAGACGGTCAACGCCTGACGAAAGAGCCGCTGCAAATTCAGGGCGGCTTCATTGACGTGCCCACGCGCGGCGGCCTGGGGATTGAGCTGGACATGGACAAGGTCGAGGCTGCGCACCAGCTGTACTTGCAGCACGGCCTGGGTGCTCGCAACGATGCACAAGCGATGCAGTATCTGATTCCTGGATGGCAATTCAATCCCAAGCAGCCTTGCTTGGTGCGTTGATTCGCACGCATTTCACCTACAACAACGACAGGAGATAGACATGACCTCACGCCGCCATTTCATGCACACCGTACTGGCCAGCACCGCAGGCCTGGCCTTGCAACCCGCCTTCAGCCAGAGCGCGGCTTGGCCGTCCAAACCGATCAACTACCTGGTCGCTTTTCCCGCTGGCGGCACCACCGATATTTTGGCCCGCGTAGTGTCTCAAAAATTGGGCCTAGCTTTGGGCACCACCTTGGTGATAGACAACAAAGGCGGCGCTGGCGGCAGTGTCGGCTCCGAGATCGCGGCCCGTGCACCGGCCGACGGCTATAACCTGCTTGGCGGCACGATCAGCTCGCATGCGATCAATGTGAGCCTGTACCCCAAGCTCGGCTACGACCCGATCAAATCTTTTACGCCCGTGTTCTTGTACGGCACCAACCCGGTGGTGTTGGTGGTGGCGGCCAACAGTCCCTACAAAACCTTGAAGGACTTGCTCAACGCGGCCAAGGCCAATCCTGAAAAACTCTCCGGCGCTTCGGCGGGCAACGGCACCTCGCAGCATTTGGCGCAAGAGTTGTTGGCCTTTAAAGGCGGCGTCAAGTTCACTCATGTGCCCTACAAAGGCAGTGCCCCTGCGATTCAAGACGTGATGAGTGGCCAAGTGGACTTCATGTTCGACACCACCGTGGTGGCGGGCGCGCACATCCAAAGCGGCAAGCTGCGCGCTTTGGCGGTGACTTCGGCCAAGCGCCTGACGGATTCCATGCCCGATGTGCCCACCGTGGCCGAGTCGGGCTGGCCGGGTTTGCAGGGTTTTGAAGTCGTCTCCTGGCAAGCCTTGTTTGCCCCGGCGGGTACACCCAAGCCCATCGTCGACAAATTGCACGCCGAGATTTTGAAGATCATGCAAACCCCTGAGATGCAAGAGCGCATCAAAGGTTTGGGCATGCAGCCTTCAACCCTGTCGCCCGAGCAGGTGCTCAGCTTCCAAAAATCTGAAATCGACAAATGGGCCCAGGTCATCAAGGCCGCCAACATCAAACTCGACTAAAGGCTTGTCATGAAAATCCACTTCTTGCTGAGCGCCTTGCTGGGAGGCGTGTTGAGCCTGACGGCACACGCGCAAAATCCGGCGACCTTTCCGTCCAAGCCGATCAAGATCGTCGTGCCGTTCCCGGCTGGGGGCACTTCGGACGTATTGGCCCGACTGATCGGTCAAAAAATGACCGAAGCCTGGGGTCAACCCGTGTTGATCGACAACAAGCCGGGCTCCAGCGGCAACCTGGGCGCCGATCTGGTGGCCAAGGCCGCGCCCGATGGTCACACCTTGGTGTTGATGGACGTGGGTAATCTGGTCATCAGCCCGGCGCTGTTTAAATTGCCCTTCAATGTGTTAAATGACTTTGCGCCCGTGGCCATGGTGGCGTATTCGCCGCATTTGTTGGCCGTGAGCAGCAAGGTGCCGGCCAACACGCCCGCCGAGTTGGTGGCCTATGCCAAAGCCCAAAAAGGCAAACTCAACTATGCCGTAGCAGCCGGCATGGGCAGCGCCTCGCATTTGGCGGGCGTCACTTACGCGCAGCGCAACGGCATCGAGTGGGGCTATATGCCCTACAAGGGCGGGGCCCAGGCCATCACCGATTTGATCGGTGGCCAGGTGGACGTGATGTTCAACGGCATGGTCGCCACTTACCCGCATGTAAAGGCCGGCAAGATCAAGTTGATTGCCATTTCCAGCGCCAAGCGCAATGCGCAAATGCCTGATACGCCCACCGTGGCCGAAAGCCTGCCGGGTTTCCTGACCGGCAGTTTCCAAGGCCTGTTGGCCCCCGCCGGCACCCCCAAGGCCGTGGTGGACAAACTCTTTGCCGAGGTGCAACGCATCACCGCTTTGCCCGACATCAAAGAGCGATTGACCACGCTGGGTGCAGAACCTTCGGCCATGACGCCAGATCAGTTTGGCAGTTGGTTGAAGAGCGAAATCCCGGCCATGGCCAAGATCGTCAAGGACGAAAAAATCACGGCCGACTGAATTCGTTCAGTCATAACCCCTATTTCAATTTGCTGAAATTTGTTAGCGCTGGCCACGGCCCTCAGGCAAGCTTGTCTTTGTAACGCCAGATACCCTGGTGTGTCTCGGAATTTTGCAACCCCATGAAGCCAACATCTGATGATCTGATGGCACGTCGGGCCCGTTTGCTCGGCCCCAATATGTCGACCTTTTACGAGGAGCCTTTGCATCTGGTCAAAGGGGAGGGCGTCTGGGTGTGGGATGCGCAAGGGCACCGCTATTTGGATTGCTACAACAATGTGCCCCACGTGGGCCATTGCCACCCCAAAGTGGTAGAGGCTATTTGCCGACAAGCCCGAACCTTGAATACACACACCCGTTATTTGCACGAAGGCATATTGGATTATGTCGAGCGTCTGACGGCGACCTTTGACGGGGATTTGAGCATGGCGATCCTAGCCTGCACGGGCTCTGAGGCCAATGACATTGCCTTGCGCATGGCCGAGTCAGTGACGGGGCACCGCGGTGTCATCGTCACGGACCACACCTACCACGGCAATACCGCAGCGGTGTCGCAGTTATCCGCCACCAACCCACCGGCCACCGGGGACGGCAGTCATGTCCGCCAGGTGCCTGCGCCCGACAGTTACCGGCCCTTGGGGGGGCAGGCCGGTCAACCCCATGCACAGGCTTTTGCGGCCAAGGTGCAAGAGGCGATTGACAGCCTGAATGCGACAGGGCACGGGTTTTCAGCGATGTTGCTGTGTCCGGCTTTTTTGAACGAAGGTTTTCCGCAACTGGACCCGGGCTGGTTAGGGCCAACGCAAGAGGTGGTGCGCCGGGCGGGCGGGCTGCTGATTTGTGACGAGGTGCAGCCCGGTTTTGGACGCAACGGCGAGCGCTTTTGGGGGCATCAACGCATTGGCGTGACGCCGCAAATTGTGACTTTGGGCAAGCCCATGGGCAATGGTCATCCGGTCGCGGGGGTGGTGACCACGCCGGACATCATGACGGCCTTTCGCCGCAGTTACCGGTACTTCAACACCTTTGGGGGTAACCCCGTGTCCTGCGCTGCCGCCATGGCGGTGCTGGAGGTGATCGAGGAAGAGGGCTTGCAAGACAATGCCAAGCAAGTGGGCGCTTATGCCCGAGCCGGATTGACGCGCTTGGCGCTGCGACACGAGTGCATAGGTGATGTGCGGGGCTATGGTTTGTTTTTTGGCGCGGAGATGGTCTCGGACCGTGCGCGCAAGACGCCTGCACCTCAATTTGTGAATCAAGTGGCCAACGCCATGCGTGAACGTGGCGTGTTGCTGAACAAACTGGGGATACACGGCAACACACTCAAAATTCGCCCGCCCATGCCCTTCTCCAAATCCGATGCGGACTTCATGTTGGAGACTTTGGATGGCGTTTTGCACGATCTAGGACCGGCCCTTGAATGATTCGACATTGGCCGCTGCCGCAGCGGCTTGGGGTTGGTCGGGGGCTTGCGCTGAACTGGTGGCGACGCGTGAAAATTGGGTCTGCAAAATAGGCGCGACCCAGGGGTCTGTGGCCTTGCGCCTGCACCGCTGGGGTCTGCGCAGCGAAGCCGAACTGCGGTCCGAATTGCAGTGGATGGCGATGCTGGGCGAGCACGGTTTGAAATTACCTCGACCTCTTCCCGCCTTGAATGGTGCGCTGCTCTGCCAGGTAGAGGGTGTTTGGGTCGATGCCTTGACATGGACAACGGGCACACCCATGGGACGCGATGGGGTGCTGGCAGACTTGCTTGATGCGCCGGGTGTTTACCGATCCCTGGGCAGGACCATGGCGCAGTTGCACCAAATCTCAGACGCTTGGTCGCCGCCGCCAGGCTTTCAGCGTCACGCCTGGGATGCTGCTGGCTTGGTCGGCGAGCAGCCCGTATGGGGACGGTTTTGGGAGCATCCCCACCTGAAGGCCGAGGAGGCCGCTTGCTTGCGGCATGCGCGTGAACTGGCGCTGGATTGCTTGACAAGTGCTCAGACGCGGGACTACGGCTTGATTCATGCCGATCTGGTGCCGGAGAACGTGATTCTCGATCAGGGTCAACCGCAGTTGATTGACTTTGACGATGGCGGTTGGGGCTTTCGTTTGTTTGACCTGGCCACCAGCATGAACCGCGCCGACCGCGCGATGCCGGATGGCTGCCTGAGTCAGGCCTTGATTGAGGGCTACTTGGCTGAGCGCGACATCGACCTGCGTGAACTGGGCTTGTTTCGCGCCTTGCGAACTTTCTCTTATGTGGGGTGGATCATGCCGCGACTGGGCGAAGCGGGGGCGCAGGTGCGGTCCGCGCGCTTTGTCGATGCGGCATTGAAAGCCGCCACCCAGCTCATCGCTGACGCAGGGTAGTCGAAGGCAGTTCGCCGAACAGCTGTTTGTAGTCTTGTGCAAACTGGCTCAGATGCCAAAAGCCCCAGTGCGAGGCAATGTCTTGGATGGTCGCGTGCGGCGCCGCGTGACGCAGCTCGCGGCGCACACTGTTCAAGCGCAGCGTGCGCAGATATTTTACCGGGGTGATGCCTAAAACATCTTGAAAGCTGTAGTTCAATTTACGCCGACTCGTGCCCATGCGGCTGCACACGTCCAAGATCGACAGCGGTTCATCGGAGGGCGTCAGCATGAGTTCGCAGGCTCGGTCCACCAGCTTCTTGCGCCGTTCCAGTGTGGGTACCTCTGAGGTGTCGACTTGCGCCGGCAAAGCTTCTATCCATTCCATCAAGATGTCATCGCGCAATTGTTTCAGGGCCTGCGGGTCAGTCTGCCACTGCGCCATGGCGCTGGTCTGGTCGAGCATCGTCAGGTGGAGTTCGCGCAGGTTGTTCACCTTGGCCTCGGTGGTGCTCAGCACCAATTGTTTTTCTAGCCAAGACGCCAGGGGCTTGTGGTACATCCGCTCCCACAAGGGGTTGAGCAAGCTGCGCTGCACCACGATGGCGATCAGGGTGAAGTGGGGCGGTGTGATCAGATCCACATCGTCGCCTTTGCCGCACATGATGGCGTGTGCAGGGACGCGTTGGCCATTGAAAAACAAATCCGGCGTGTCACGCAGCGCCATGGCAAAGCCATAGGCGCTGTCGTTCATGTGGCCGCGTTGGCGCAGTGCCATGCTCGTGTCTTCGCGCAACAAAGTCAGCTCGGGCAAATCGACTTTGTGGATGTGGCCAGAAAATTGCCCCGACGAGAGTTGTTCATATTGCAAGGCCCAGCCGCCCAGGGCCAGGGTATGGGCGTCGATGTCATGGGTGTCCAGCACCTGCATCCCTGCAGCCGGTGCGGGGGTAGTGAGCGAAAGGGGGTTTGAAGTGAGGGTCACAAAAGGGGCGAAAGCTGCGCAGGAGTTCAAAGTTTAACGGCAGCCCGTTGAACGCCCCAAAGATAGGATAAACCTGAACCACCGCCTGCGCAGTTTTGATACTGTCTTTCGGGCTTCGCGCATACGATAGCGTCCATGAAACAAGAAACCATTGATGCGCTGCGTCATCAAGCCATTCCCGATCAGGGTTTGTTGATCCATGGGCAATGGGTAGCGTCCTTGTCGGGTCAGTCTTTGCCCGCGGTATCGCCCATCGATGGCCAAACCTTGTGCCAACTGGCTGTCGCGTGCGCTGAGGACGTGGATCTTGCCGTGCAGTCGGCTCGGCGCAGCTTCGAGTCCGGCGTCTGGTCGCGCATGGCCCCTGCGCAGCGCAAGCAAATTTTGCATCGCATTGCGCAGCGTATCGAAGCCCACCATGCCGAGTTGGCCGTGTTGGGGGTGCGTGACAACGGCACCGAAATCGCGATGGCTTGGAAGGCCGAACCGGGCAGTGCAGCGGCCACCTTCCACTACTACGCGGAATGTGTGGACAAGATCAACGGTGAGATTGCCCCCACGCCCGAGGGTACGCTGGGCCTGATCCACAAGGAGCCCGTGGGCGTCGTCGCTGCCATCGTGCCCTGGAACTTTCCGCTCATGATCGGCGCCTGGAAGATTGCCCCTGCTCTGGCTGCAGGTAATTCGGTGGTGCTCAAACCTTCGGAGGAAGCCTCGCTGTCCTTGCTGCGCCTGGCGCAACTGTGCCTGGACGCGGGTTTGCCACCGGGTGTGCTGAACGTGGTGACGGGCACGGGTGCGGTGGCGGGCGAGGCGCTGGCACGGCACATGGACGTGGACATCTTGAGTTTCACCGGCTCGGGCCCCGTGGGGCGCTTGCTGCTCAAGGCCTCGGCCGAGTCCAACCTGAAGCGGGTGTACCTGGAACTGGGAGGCAAGTCGCCCAACATCGTGTTCGATGATGCGCCCGATCTCGCGCAAGCCGCCAAGGTCTCGGCCATGGGTATTTACCGCAACAGCGGCCAGGTGTGTGTGGCGGGTTCGCGCCTGCTGGTGCAACGCTCGGTGCATGACGAGTTTGTGGCGCGACTGCTCAAGATCGCAGCGAGCCTGCGTGTGGGCGACCCGCTCGATGTGACGACAGAGATCGGCGCCATCAGTAACCGTGCGCAGTTGGTGCGCAATCAACAGGCGGTTCACCGCGCGTCTGAGCAAGGCGCACGCCTTCGGGTGGGCGGCGAGGTGATTTCACCTGTGGCCGGTGGCTACTACATGACACCGGCCCTGTTTGACCAGGTCACGCCCGACATGGCTTTGGCCCGTGACGAAGTGTTTGGCCCCGTGCTGGCGGTGCTGCCGTTTGATGACGAAGACCATGGCCTGCACTTGGCCAACGATTCGGTTTATGGCCTGGCCTCTGCAGTGTGGACGGGCAACCTGTCGCGCGCGCACCGCATGGTGCGCAACCTCAAGGCCGGTGTGGTGCATGTCAATACCTATGGCGGCCCCGACATCACAGTGCCGCTGGGGGGTGTTCGGCAGTCGGGCAACGGGCACGACAAATCCATGCACGCGATGGACAAGTATCTGGATTTGAAAACCGCCTGGATTCAGCTTTGAGGAGCCAAAGGACCTATGAACAACGATCAACTCAAGGCTGACAACGCCCAATTCTTGTGGCATCCCATGGCCCACCCTGGGGCCATGAAAAAGTCCGCACCCGACATCATTGCCAAAGGGGAGGGCTGTTGGATCTGGGACGTTGACGGCCACAAAATGATGGACGGCGTGGGCGGCCTTTGGGCCTGCAATTTGGGCCACAGCAACAAGCCGGTGCGCGACGCCATCGTGGCGCAATTGGACGAGTTGCCGTTCTACAACGTGTTCCGTGGCACCACCCATGTGCGGGCCATCGAGTTGTCCAAGCGGCTGGTACAGATGATGCAGCCAGAAGACGTGGCCACGGTGATGTTTTCCAACGGTGGCTCCGACGCTGTCGAGGGGGCGCTGAAAATCGCGCGCCAGTACTGGAAACTCAAGGGGCAGGCCGACCGGTTTAAATTCATCAGCCTGCGCCAGGGCTACCACGGTGTGCACTTTGGCGGCATGAGCGTCAACGGCAACACCAATTTTCGCCGTGCGTACGAGCCTTTGTTGCCCGGCTGCTTTCACATCGACACGCCCTGGGCCTATCACAATCCCTACACCGAAGACCCGGTGCGCTTGGGTGAAATGTGCGCCGAACTGCTGGAGCGTGAGATTGTTTTTCAAGGGCCCGACACGGTGGCCGCTTTCATTGCCGAGCCGGTTCAGGGGGCCGGTGGCGTGATTGTTCCGCCACCCAACTATTGGCCATTGATACGGCAAATTTGCGACAAGTACGGTGTGCTGCTGATCGCCGACGAGGTGGTGACCGGTTTTGGCCGCAGCGGCGAGCTGTTTGGCACCCGCCTGTGGGGTGTGAACGCCGACATGTGGTGTTTGGCCAAGGGTATTTCATCAGGCTATGTGCCCTTGGGCGCCACGGCCATCAACCGCCGCATTGCCGACGTGTTTGATGCCGACACCACAGGCAACGCCTCGGTCTCGCATGGCTACACCTACAGCGCGCATCCGGTCGCGGCCGCAGCGGCCTTGGCCACATTGGACCAAATTGAGGCCTTGAACCTGGTGGCGCATGTGGCTGAGGTGGGGGCTCATTTGCAAGCGCGTTTGCGTCGCTTGGTCGAGAGCTGCAGCTTTGTGGGCGACGTGCGCGGTGTGGGCTTGATGCTGGGGATTGAAATGGTGAGTGACAAAGCCCAACGTACACCGATGACGCGCGCCAGCGACATCCCCGCGCGGGTGGCCAAGGCGGCTTACCAGGCGGGGCTGATGGTGCGCATTTCAGGCCCGAATTTGATTTTGTCGCCGCCGCTGATCATCACCCGCGCGGAAGTGGATTTCATGTGCGATGTGCTGGAGGGCGCTTTCGCGGCGGTGCAAGCGGGGCGTGCATGAGCAGCCCGCGCGTTTTGGTGGTTGGCACGGTAGACACCAAGAGTGCCGAGATCGATTTTCTGCGAACGCAAATTCATGCCGCAGGGGGGCAGGCCTTGATCATGGATGTGGGTGTTCTGGCTCAGGGCCCGTTGGCGCCTGATATCACCAACGCGCAAGTGGCCGCTGCGGCCGGCGTCACGCTGTCGCAAGTGATGGCGAGTGGCGACGAAAACAGCGCCATGCGCCTGATGGCCCAGGGGGCCAGTCGCTTGGTGCAACAGCTGCATCGGCAGGGTCAGATCGATGGTTTGCTGGCCCTGGGCGGCACCATGGGCACCGACTTGTCGCTCGATGTTGCAAGCAGCTTGCCGCTGGGCGTGCCCAAGCTGGTGTTGTCCACGGTGGCGTTTTCGCCTTTGTTGCCGCCTGAGCGCATGCCGCCCGATTTGATGATGGTGCTGTGGGCGGGTGGGCTGTATGGCTTGAACAGCCTGTGTCAGTCTGCCCTGGCGCAGGCGGCGGGGGCCGTGGTGGGTGCTTGCCGTGTGGCCCGTGTGCCACGCTTTGATCGCCCGGTCGTGGGCATGACTTCGCTGGGTTCGAGTTGCCTGCGCTATATGGTGCATTTACAGCCTGAGTTGGCGCGGCGCGGCTTTGACCTGGCGGTGTTTCACACCACGGGCATGGGCGGGCGCGCGTTTGAATCGCTGGCTGCGCAGGGGCAATTTGCTTGCGTGATGGATTTCAGTTTGCAGGAGTTGGTGAACCACATGGGCGGCTCGGTGGTCAGCGCCGGCCCGGACCGTTTACTGGGCGCAGGTCTGCGCGGTGTGCCCATGATCGTGGCGCCGGGTGCCACCGATTTGGTGGACTACCCCAGCTGGGGCCCAGTGCCCGAGCGCTTCATCGACCGCCCCACCCATGTGCACAACCGCTTGATCGCTTCGGTTGGCGTGGACACGGAGATGCGCCGCGAGGTGGCGCGAGAATTGGCCTTGCGCCTGCGGCAGGCAACAGGTCCTGTGCATCTGGTCTTGCCCTTGCAGGGCATTGAAGAATGGGACCGTGCGGGCGCACCGCTGCACGACCCCGAGGGCTTGGCGGCACTGTGTGACGAAGTAGGGCGCTGTGATTGGGGCCCGGTGGCGCTGACGCACCTGGATGCCCACATCAACGACCTGGCTTTTGTGCAGCATGTGCTGACGGTGTTTGACGGCTGGTTGGCGCAAGGGCTCATTTCGAAAGATGCGCCATGAGCCGCGCCCTGGTCCTTGATTTTGGCGGCGTCATCAGTCGCACCCTGTTTGAGACCCATGCCCAAACTGAGCAGGCACTGGGCTTGCCCGCAGGCACCTTGAAATGGCGAGGGCCTTTCGATCCGACCACCGATACCTTGTGGCAGTCCATGCAAGCTGGCGAGATCAGCGAGCGCGATTATTGGCTGGCCCGCACCCGCGAAGTCGGGGGGCTGGTGGGCGAGTCGTGGCAAGACATGAGCACGCTGGTGCAACGGGCGCGAGGGACGGATCCGCAGGCGGTGATCCGACCCGAAGCTGTGCAGGCGATCACCCAAGCCAAAGCCATGGGTTGCTCATTGGCCATTTTGTCAAACGAACTCGATCTGTTTTATGGCGCTGCGTTTCGCCACAAACTGGACATCTTGCCCCTGTTTGACGTGATCATCGACGCCACCTACACCGGCATCTTGAAGCCTGATCCCAGAGCCTATGCCCTGTGCAGCGAGGCCTTACACCGGCCTGCCTCGGAGTGTGTGTTTGTCGACGATCAGTGGCGCAACATCCAGGGCGCAATGGCAGCGGGTTGGTCTACGGTGCATTTCGATGTTCAGGCCCCTGCCGCTTCTTACGCCCAAGCCCTGAGTTTGCTGGCCGTGCACTGAGTTTCATCAGGGTTAATCAGGATCAAGTGAGTCCCTCAAGGGCTATCCGCTGGCGTGGCAATTGTTCATAATTACGCATAATTACACGAAATTACAAGCGGTATTGCCATGGCCCCTTCGCTCAATTCTTTGCATGACCAAGTCGCAGATCGGCTGCGCAACTTGATCTTTGCAGGGGAGTTGCCGCCCGGCAGTTGGGTGGACGAAGTGCGGTGGTGTGAAACCTGGTCCATCTCCCGCACGCCTTTGCGCGAGGCTCTCAAAGTCCTCAGCGCTGAGGGCTTGGTGCGGCATGAACCTCGGCGCGGCTGTTTTGTCAGCGAAGTCACCGAGCAGGATCTGGACGACATCTTTCCGGTGATCGCCATGCTCGAAGGCCGCTGCGCTCATGAAGCAGCCAGTCATGCCACTCAGTCCGATATCCAGGCCATGGCCTTGCTGCACGATCAATTGAAAGTCCAAGCCAAGGCTGGACACATCCAAGACTATTACGCCACCAACTACCTGATTCATGAAGCCATCATCGCCATGGCTGGCAATAAATGGCTGGCCATGGCGATTGGCGATTTGCGCAAAATTTTGAAACTGGCCAGGCTGCAACAACTCAATGCCCCAGGGCGTTTGACGCAGTCGTTGAAAGAGCATTTGGCCATTTTTGCGGCGATTCAGGCGCGAGACCCGCAAGCTGCGGGTGACGCGATGCACGAGCACCTGTCCCGTCAGCGCATCGCTTTGCGCAGTTTGCGCCAAACACAACACGCACGCTTGCCAACTAAGCCGGCGCCCGTTCTCCATTCAACCCTCACCTCCAAGACCCTCGCGTTATGAATACCTCTGAATGGATCGGCCGCAAAGTCGCCGGGTGGCTGCCCGCTGGCCACGTTGAAAAGGCTGCTGCAAAGACCGCCGCAGAAGCCAAGCAGGCGAAATCCAACCTATCGGACCCCACCGTGCCGCAAGGCCGCACAACGCGTGAGCGACTGGACGCCACCCTGCGCCACAAGGAAGAGGCCCTGTCGCCCCGCGTGCTGCGTCGCACCTTGACCGAGTTGCAAGCCATCGTGGATCCTGGCGTCAGCGAGGTTGAGGGCGGGCGCCGCGCCAAAGGGGTTGCGCAGTGGTACAGCAAGGCCACGCCGCAACAACGGCTCGACTGCTGGTTGTTGATGAGCGAGCAATTTGCACCCGATGCGACCAAAGTCAGGGCCGCCCGTGAACTCTACGAAGCTGCGCTGGGCACCCCCGATGAGGGCGTGGCGGAGATTCGCATGCGCAAAGCGCTGGTCTCGCCGCGCACCCGCTTGCTGCAGCGATTTGCGGTGTTTCCTGAGGGCATGCGTTTTCTGGTCGATCTGCGCGCCGAGTTACTGCCCGCCCTGAAAGGCAATAAGCGCGTACTGGCCCTGGAAGCGGAGTTGGAAAACCTGTTCACCACCTGGTTTGATGTGGCCTTTTTAGAGTTGCGCCGCATCAGCTGGGATTCGCCCGCCAGCCTGGTGGAAAAGTTGATCAAATACGAAGCGGTGCACGACATCAAGAGCTGGGGCGATGTGAAAAACCGGCTTGACTCGGACCGCCGTTGCTACGGCTTCTTTCATCCGCGCCTGCCCGACGAACCCTTGATTTTTGTCGAAGTCGCTTTCATGGACGAGATCGCCTCGAGCATCATTCCGCTGCTGGACGAGGCCGCCGAGGCGGTGGATGTGAGCAAAGCCAAGACGGCGATTTTTTACTCCATCAGCAACACCCAAACCGGCCTCAAAGGCGTGAGCTTTGGCGACTCCCTGATCAAGCGCGTGGTGGAGACTTTGCGCGCTGACTTTCCCAAACTCAAAACCTTCGCCACCTTGTCGCCCATTCCCGGTTTTCGACAGTGGTTGGCTCGCCATGCACCACGAATGTTTGAAGAAACGCCCGAAAAAATCCGCGCACAACTCAGCCGTGCGGTGGGCTTTGAGCCTGCGGCCGTTGAACATGTGATGTCCGCTCTGGACCAAATCACCACCTTGCCTGAGCGCTCGGTGCTGCGGCAATGGTTGTTGGGCTGCGCCGCGCACTACCTGGGCAAAGAGTTGACAGAAGAACGCCCCACCGATCCGGTGGCCCGTTTTCACTTGGGCAATGGCGCCAGGGTGGAGCTGATCCATTGGGGCGCCGACCTGTCGCCCAAAGGGGTGCGTCAATCCTATGGGCTGATGGTGAATTACCTGTACGATTTGCGCAAACTCGACCGCCACCGCCAGATGATGGCGCAAGGCAAGATGCCCGTTTCTGGGGATGTCGAAAGCCTGTATTTTTGAGTTGAAGCAAGCCCACGGCTTGCACCCCATGACCACAAAGGAGACCTTTCATGAACAATTTGAATCACCTCACTGACCGCCGTCAGCTGCTGAAATGGACCGCTGCAGCGGCTGGAGCTGCCGCCTTGCCCGCGTGGTCGCAAGCCGCTTGGCCTATCAAACCCGTGACCTTGATCGTGCCCTTCCCAGCGGGCGGCGGCACCGATGCTTTTGCGCGTCCTTTGTCAGCGCAGTTTTCGCGATTGACAGGCAAGCAGTTGATCATCGACAACCGGGGTGGTGCCGGGGGCACCTTGGGCGCCGGCGTTGCCTCCAAAGCCGCACCCGATGGCTACACCTTGTTCATGGGGGCGGTACACCACACCATCGCGCCATTCATGTATGCCAAGCTGGACTACGACTTGGAGCGTGACTTGGTGCCCCTGATTTTGGTGGCCAACGTGCCCCAGGTCCTGGTGGTGAATCCGAAAAAAGTGCCTGCGGCCAACTTCAACGAGTTCATTGAATTTGTGCGCAAGAACCCCGGCCGTTTGAACTACGGTTCTGCCGGTGGCGGCACCTCACACCACCTGGCGGGTGAGTTGTTCAAGCTGCAAACCAAAACCTTCATCACCCACATTCCTTACCGCGGCGCGGGCCCGGCCTTGCAGGACCTGATCGGCGGCAATGTGGACATGATGTTTGACGGCCTGGGCTCGTCAGCCGTTCACATCAAGAGTGGTCGCGTCAAGGCCTTGATGGTCTCGGGTGCTAAGCGCAACCCGGCCTTCCCTGATGTGCCTTGCTCGACCGAACTGGGCTTGCCCGATTACACCGTCAGTACCTGGTATGGCGTCTGGACGCCCAAGGGGACACCGGTAGAAGCGCAGACCCATGCCGTGGATGAAATTCGCAAAGCCTGCCAGACCGACGAAGCCAAAGCCGTTTGGGCCAACCAAGGTGCTGAATTCCCCAACCTGACCGGTGCCCAGTTTGATGGCTTCATCAAAGCCGAATTGCGCAAATGGTCGCAAGTGGTCAAAGCCTCTGGCGCCAAGCTGGACTGATGAATTTAGCCTTCTGTTTTTTCTGATTTTTTATTGATTTCATTTCACCATGTCCCAACACAATCTATTTGCCGCTTTGCGTGCGGCCTTTCCCAAAGACCTGGACACTGTAGCGGTCGAAACCGACAACGGTTTGAATTACAGCTGGCGCGATCTGGAGCGCGCCAGTGCCATGATGGCTAATTTGCTGCAATCCTTGGACATTCCGCTAGGCAGTCGGGTGGCGGTGCAGGTTGAAAAGTCGGTCGAAGCCATGGTGCTGTACCTGGCCACCCTGCGCGCGGGCATGGTGTTTTTGCCGCTGAACACCGCTTACCAAAGCAGCGAGATCGAATACTTTGTCGGCAACGCCGAACCTGCGGTGGTGGTGTGCAGCAGCAAGAATTTTGGCTGGGTCAGCAAGATTGCTTTCAAAGCCGGCACCCAACATGTTTTTACTTTGGACGACGACCGTACGGGGTCTTTGTTGCAACGCGCAGCGCATCACAGTGATCAACACACAACGGTGCTGCAAAAGGCCGATGATTTGGCGGCGATTTTGTACACCAGTGGTACCACCGGTCGCAGCAAAGGCGCCATGCTGACCCACGGCAATATGCTGAGCAACGCGCAAATGCTGAAAGACTATTGGGGTTGGAAAACGGGCGATGTGCTGATCCATGCCTTGCCGATTTTCCATGTGCATGGCTTGTTTGTCGCGATTCATGGCGCCTTGATCAACGCCAGCAAAATGATTTGGCTGTCCAAGTTCGACCCCAAGCTGGTGATTGCCAAAATGGCTGAAGCCACCGTGTTCATGGGCGTGCCAACGCTGTATGTGCGCATGCTGGCCGAACCTGGTTTGACCCGTGAAGCCGCCAAACACATGCGCTTGTTCATTGCCGGTTCCGCGCCGCTGTTGATTGAAACTTTCAACGAATGGACGCAGCGCACCGGTCACACGATTTTGGAGCGTTACGGCATGAGTGAGACCGTGATGCTGACCTCCAATCCTTATGCGGCCGATGCCCGATACGAGCACCAAGCCGAGCGCCGGGGTGGCACGGTGGGTTTCCCACTGCCGGGTGTGGGTTTGCGCGTGATCAATGACGAAGGCCAGACCTTGCCTGTGGGCGAAATTGGCGGCATTCAGGTCAAGGGCCCGAATGTCTTTAAAGCTTACTGGCGCATGCCGGAGAAAACCAAAGAAGAATTCACGGCGGATGGCTTCTTCAAAACCGGCGACGTCGGCAAGGTGGATGCACGCGGGTATGTGACCATTGTGGGCCGCAGCAAGGACTTGATCATCAGCGGCGGCTACAACGTGTACCCGGCGGAGATCGAGGGCTACATCAATGACATGCCGGGTGTGGCCGAAAGCGCCGTGGTGGGGGTGCAGCACCCTGATTTTGGTGAAGTCGGTGTGGCGGTCGTGATTGCCAAATCCGGCGTCATCTTGAGCGGCGACAACATCATTGCCGACCTGAAGTCGCAACTGGCCAACTTCAAAATCCCCAAGCGTTGTTTTGTGGTGACGGAGCTGCCGCGCAACACCATGAGCAAGGTGCAAAAGAACTTGCTGCGCGATCAGTACAAGGATTTGTTTACGGCTTGACGCCAGCACAATGGGGGGTGAACCCAACGCACCTCACAGAAAAAGCCTGGGCCGCTTGCGCGACCCAGGCTTTTTTTCTGGCTGGAATCAGTTTTGAGTTTGAATTCAGCGCAGAACCAACACCGGCACATGCGAGTGGGTCAGCACCTGCTGGGTTTCGCTGCCCAACAGCAAACGCTTGATGCCTTTGCGGCCATGGGAGGCCATGACGATCAGGTCGGCATTTTGTTTTTTGGCTGCGGCAATGATGGCGTCAGACACCACATCGGACTTGGCGGTCACACCTTTGGCAACGACGTTTTTGGCTTTGGCCGACTTGACCACCGCGTCCACGGCGGCTTGGGCCGTGTCCGTCCATTGTTTTTCAACCCGACTCACGTCTTGCACCGACAAGGGAATGCTGCCTTCAAAGTAAGCCTGAGGGTAGCGGGGCACCACTTTGAGCGCGATCAACTCTGCACCGCAGGCTGCGGCCAATCCAATGGCGCTGGCGACGGCTTTTTTGGACAGCGTAGAGCCATCGGTCGCGACAAGAATACGTTTGTACATTTGAAATCTCCTTTTGAACGTTGTCAGACCTCAGAATACGCGCTTGCCACAAGCCGGACTTGACGTACATCAAGCAGTTGCGATCTGTTTTGATTTATTGTTGGGCCCTATGTCGTCTTCCCTCGCCGCGCCACTGTCATTGCTTGACGACCCCCAGGAGTGGTCCGCTTTCAGTCAGCCTGTGGACCGCCAACCCCACGTGTGGCAGTCCAGTGTGGTGTTTGAGGGAATGCACTGCACCGCCTGCGCCATCCACATTGAAGACGCCTTGCGCGCTGTGCCCGGGGTGGCCTCGGTGCAGGTCAGCGCGGCCAGCCATCGCGGTTTGATTGAATGGACCGATGCCCAAACCCGCCCCTCCGAATGGATGGCTGCGGCTGAAAAAGCCGGTTACCGTGTTGTGCCGGCCCATGATGGTGCGGCCCACACGCAGCGGCGTTTGCAGGCGCGTCAATTGATGTGGCGTTGGGGTGTGGCCGGGCTGTGCATGATGCAAGTCATGATGTACGCCACGCCGTCCTATCTGGCGCAACCCGGCGACATCACGCCGGAAATGGTCCAACTGCTGCGTTGGGCTTCGTGGGTGCTTTCATTGCCGGTGATGCTGTTTTCATGCATGCCGTTTTTTGCCAATGCTTGGCGTGATCTGAAGCTGCGCCAGGTCAGCATGGATTTGCCCGTGGCACTGGGTATGGCCGTGACCTTTGGCGTCAGTACGGTGGGGACCTTTGAGCCCACGGGGACCTTTGGCGGCGAGGTGTATTTCGACTCGCTGACCATGTTTGTGTTCTTTTTGCTGTCAGGCCGCTGGTTGGAGTTGCGTTTGCGCAACCGCACCGCCGGGGCTTTGGAGGCGGTGATGAACCGCTTGCCCGACAGCGTGCGCCGGCAGACCGCCGCAGGTGGCTGGGAGCTGATTTCGATTCGCCGATTGGCGGTGGGTGATGTGTTGGAGATTTTGCCGGGGGAAGCCATTGCCGCTGACGGCACCGTTTTGCAAGGCCAGTCGCAGGTGGACGAAGCCTTGCTCACCGGAGAGTCGCGGCCCTTGTCCCGCGGTGTGGGCAGTGCGGTGATTGCCGGCAGCCACAACCTCTCGGCGGTGATCCGAATTCGGGTCACGCAAGTGGGCGCGGCCACGCGATTTGCCCACATCGTGGCTTTGATGGAGAGCGCCTCGGTCTCCAAGCCCGAGATTGCCTTGGTGGCCGACCGCTGGGCCAAGCCCTTTTTGTTGGGGGTTTTGTTGGCCTCGGCGGGCGCAGCGGTCTACTGGTGGCCCACCAGCCCCGCCCATGCCCTGATGGTGGCTGTGGCCGTTTTGGTGGTGACCTGCCCTTGTGCCTTGTCTTTGGCCACGCCAGCGGCCATGTTGGCCACCGCAGGCGCCATGGCACGCAGTGGCGTGTTGGTGCGCCGGTTGCAAGCCTTGCAGGCCCTGGCTTCGATCGATACGGTGGTTTTTGACAAAACCGGCACCTTGACCCGCGATGCCTTTGCGTTGGCCGGGGTGCAGACCCGCGAGGGTGTGAGCCGCTTGCAGGCGCTCTCTTGGGCAGGCGCTTTGGCTCGGCATTCGTTGCATCCCCTCTCACGCGCCTTGTGGTCGGCGGCGCGCCAAGAGGCCGGGCAGGCGGGTCAACTCCCCGAGTTGGAAGCCTTGCAGGTGATGGACATGCAAGAGCTGCCAGGGCAGGGCGTGCAAGCCCTGTGGCCGCAAAGCACGACAAGCCCAACCGAACCGCAAGGCTTGTTGCGATTGGGATCGGCTGTTTTTTGTGGGTTGGTGCCGCAGGCTGAACGCGGCTTGCAAGCTGTGCTGGCAGACGATTCGGGTTGGTTGGCTACGCTGAATTGGCAAGAAGATATTCGCGACGACGCGTTGTCGACCGTTCAGGCTCTGCAAAAGCAAGGCTTGCATGTGTTGTTGCTGTCTGGTGACAGTGATGTCGCTGTAAATCGAGTGGCCCAAGCCCTGGGCATTGGCGATGCGCGCGGGGGGTGCAGCCCCCAAGACAAATTGGCCGCCCTGCAAGCTTTACAAGCGCAAGGTCATCAGGTGGCCATGGTGGGCGATGGTTTGAACGACGGTCCTGTCTTGGCTGGCGCGCATGTGTCATTTGCTTTAGGTCAAGCGGTTCCACTGGCGCAGTCCAAGGCCGACTTTGTTTTGCTAGGGGCCCAATTGGGTGTGTTGGTGCCAGTTTGGGCGCGCAGTCAGCAAACTTTGCGCGTGGTTCGCCAAAACCTGGTCTGGGCGGCTTGTTACAACGCCGCTTGCGTGCCCATGGCTTTGATGGGCTGGTTGCCGGCCTGGCTGGCAGGACTGGGCATGGCCTTGAGTTCCCTGTGGGTGGTGCTCAATGCCTTGCGTCTATCGGCAAATTTAGAGTCTTGATGGTTTGATTATGGATATTTTGTATTTGTTAATACCGTTGTCGGTGGTGCTGGTGTTTGCCATCCTTGCGGGGTTGTGGTGGGCCATCCACCGTGGTCAATTTGAGGATATTGAGGCTGAAGGTGAGCGAATCTTGCGAGACGATTGACTTATATCAATTGTCAATTGATGTCAGTCACCCATACTCAAATTGATTTTTTTAGAAGAGGTGAAAATGAAATTTGCCAATGCGCAAGCCACTGTTTACAACGATACCGTTGTGCGGCAGTTCGCCATCATGACGGTGGTGTGGGGCGTGGTGGGTATGTTGGTGGGGGTGATCATCGCCGCCCAACTGGCATGGCCTGAATTGAACTTGGGTATTCCATGGCTGAGCTATGGGCGTTTGCGCCCCTTGCACACCAACGCCGTGATCTTTGCGTTTGGCGGTTGCGGCTTGTTTGCCAGTGCCTACTATGTGGCGCAGCGCACTTGTAACGTGCGGTTGTTTGCCAGTTCTTTGGCTTCATTCACCTTTTGGGGTTGGCAGTTGGTCATTGTGTTGGCTGCCATTTCATTGCCTTTGGGTTACACCAGCGGCAAAGAATATGCCGAACTCGAGTGGCCGATTGACATACTGATCACCCTGGTTTGGGTCAGTTTTGCGGTGGTATTTTTTGGCACCATCGGCACCCGCAAGGTGCGTCACATTTACGTGGCCAACTGGTTCTTTGGCGCTTTCATCATTGCCGTGGCGTTGTTGCACTTGGTCAACAGCGCGGCGTTGCCCGTGGGCTTCATGAAGTCCTACTCGGCTTACGCCGGCGTGCAAGACGCGATGGTGCAATGGTGGTACGGTCACAATGCCGTGGGCTTCTTTTTGACGGCGGGTTTCCTGGGCATGATGTATTACTTCATCCCCAAGCAAGCCGAGCGTCCCGTGTACTCCTATCGCCTGTCGATCGTGCACTTTTGGGCCTTGATCTTCACTTACATGTGGGCCGGCCCTCACCACCTGCACTACACCGCTTTGCCGGATTGGACTCAATCGGTCGGCATGGTGTTCTCCTTGATTTTGTTGGCGCCCAGCTGGGGCGGCATGATCAACGGCGTGATGACGCTGTCGGGTGCGTGGCACAAACTGCGTGACGATCCGATCCTGCGCTTTTTGATCGTGTCTTTGTCTTTCTATGGCATGTCGACCTTCGAAGGTCCGATGATGTCCATCAAGACCGTCAACGCCTTGAGCCATTACACCGACTGGACTGTGGGCCACGTGCACTCGGGTGCCTTGGGTTGGGTGGGCTTGGTGACCATGGGTTCGATGTACTACCTGATTCCCCGCTTGTTCGGCAAAAAACAGATGCACAGCGTCAAAGCGATTGAGATCCACTTCTGGGCAGCCACTATTGGCATCGTGATTTACATCGCCGCGATGTGGATTGCCGGTGTGATGCAAGGCCTGATGTGGCGCGCTGTGAACACGGACGGCACTTTGACTTACACCTTTGTGGAGTCGGTGAAAGCCACCTATCCGTTCTATGTGCTGCGCTTGATTGGTGGCTTGCTCTACCTGAGCGGCATGCTGGTGATGCTGTGGAACACCTTCAAAACGGTCACCACCGGCCGCGCCGTGGATGTCCAGATTCCCGTTCTCACCGCACACGCATAAGGAGTGACCAGCATGTCAGATAACAACAAAACGGGCGGCGGTCTGTCCCACGAAAAGATCGAAACCAACAACTTCCTGATGATCGTCTTGATCCTCGTGGTGTTGCTGTTCGGTGGCTTGGTTGAAATCGTTCCCCTGTTCTTTCAAAAATCCACCACGGAGCCCATCCCAGGCCTCAAGCCTTACACCGCTTTGCAAGTGGCTGGGCGCGACATCTATGTGCGTGAAGGTTGCTACAACTGCCACTCGCAGATGATTCGCCCCTTCCGGGCAGAGACGCTGCGCTACGGCCCCTACTCTGTGGCTGGCGAGTCGGTGTACGACCACCCCTTTCAGTGGGGCAGCAAGCGCACCGGTCCTGACTTGGCGCGTGTGGGCGGCAAATACAGCGACGAATGGCATCGTATTCACCTGACCAACCCGCGTGATGTGGTGCCTGAGTCCAATATGCCGGCTTATTTGTGGCTTGAGAAAAGCCCAGTGGATGCAGCCAGTTTGCCTGCACACATGAAGGGTCTGCGTACTTTGGGCGCACCTTACTCGGACGAAGAAATTGCCAAAGCCTCTGACGATGTCAAAGGCAAAAACGAGCTGGATGCCGTCATCGCATACCTGCAAGTTTTGGGTATTCACCGCAAATAAGGAGCAGGGCATGGACATCAACA
>CAIWWN010000083.1 GCA_903916355.1 uncultured Burkholderiales bacterium
AAAAATGACGCCATTCCCTCTCGGCCCTCAGGGGAGGCTCTGACTTGCGCAATCAAACCGGCCGTTTGGCTGATCAGCTCGTCATCGAGTGGGCGATTCACGACGCTTTTCATCAAGGCCTTGGTCTGAGCCAGCGCCATCGGACCTCCGGCGATCAATGCTTTTGCGATCTGCGCGATCGACTTATCGATCATGCCTTCTTCGCACAGCTCATGGACAAAACCCAGGCGATGGGCTTCCTTGGCACTGAGGCGCTCCGCCGTCAGCATGTAGCGTTTGGCAGCTTGGATGCCCAGCGCCTGAATCACGTAGGGTGAAATGGTCGATGGAATCAAACCGATGCGAACCTCGGACAAGCAAAACTCAGCAGCAGGTTCAGCCACCACCACATCACACGCTGCGGCCAAACCCATGCCGCCTGCAAAAGCCGCACCGTGCACGCGGGCGATGGTGGGCTTGCTCACCTCTTTGAGTGTTTTCAGCATGGTGGCCAGGCCCATGGCGTCGTTCTTGTTTTGCTCGGCGCTGAACGCCGCCATGCGTTTCATCCAGTTCAAATCAGCGCCCGCGCAAAACACGCTGCCCCTGCCGGCCAGAAGGATCACGCGAACGCCATCGTCCTGTTCCAAATGTGTGATGGCCTGGGTGATCTCCGACAGCAGCACTTCGTCCAAGGCGTTGCGCACCTCAGGCCGGTTCAACCATACCGTGGCCACTTGGCCTTGAATTTCCAGCTCTAAATTTAGAAAATGGATCGACATGGGGGCATCCTTGATTCAGTAAGATTTGGGCAGTCCGAGCACTTTTTCGGCGATGAAGCACAAGATGAGTTGAGGGCTCACCGGTGCTAAGCGAGGGATCCAAGACTCGCGCAAATAGCGCTCCACGTGGTATTCCTTGGCGTAGCCCATGCCGCCATGGGTGAAGATGGCGTTTTCACAGGCGTGGTAACAGGCTTCTGCCGCAAGGTACTTGGCGCTGTTGGCTTCAGCGGCGCAGGGCAAATGCTGGTCATACAACCAGGCCGCCTTTTGAACCATCAAGTCCGCCGCCTCAAGCTCCATCCAGGATTTGGCCAGCGGGTGCTGTATGCCTTGGTTCTGACCAATCGAACGACCAAAAACTTCGCGCTCGTTGGCGTAGCCTGCGGCCCGTTTCAATGCCGCACGACCCAGGCCGACGGCTTCACTCGCAATCAAAATGCGCTCTGGGTTCAGCCCATGCAAGATGTAGCTGAAGCCTTGACCTTCCTCGCCTACGCGGTCTTCAACCGGGATGCAAAGACCGTCAATGAAGACCTGGTTGGAATCCACGCATTTGCGGCCCATCTTTTCAATTTCACGGACCTCCACTTTGCTGCGATCCAGATCGGTGTAGAACAGGCTCAAGCCTTCAGTGCCCTTGCAGTCTTCAATGGGGGTTGTGCGTGCCAACAGCAACATCTTGTTGGCCACTTGGGCGGTACTGATCCACACCTTTTGGCCATGCACCACATAGTGATCACCCTCACGCCGAGCAAAGGTTTTGAGAGATCGGAAGACGTCGTGTAGGGAAAGAGTGTCTTCGCCTGTGTAGATCTCGGTGGTCGCCGTATCATTAAAA
>CAIWWN010000084.1 GCA_903916355.1 uncultured Burkholderiales bacterium
GATCTTGACTAAAAAATGATTGAAAGCCAGGCGCATACAAGATGCTACTCAGTTCACCACTCGGGGTGTTGGCGCCACGGATGCTTATTTGCAAAATTTCGTCAAAGAATTAATTGCATCCGGCTTCATTGCCAAATCGATTGAGAAACATCAAATAAAAGGTTTGACGGCCATCAAAGGTTGACCTTCAACACCCCTGCCTTTGGACTTCTTGGCCGAGTTCTCCGTAAGTGTGCAAACTCAGTTGTCTAAAAATGAGTGTTTCCCATCCCTGGTTTCGTTTTGACACTAGGGAAAACGAGAGCATACCTAGTCAACGATTCCAGTGCATTATGAGGACAGCACAGTCGCTCAGGCGAACAAGGAGACGTACGCAAATGCACGCTGCTTTTCAATCCGGTCCATTGAACTTGCCACAGGAAATGGCGCACTGATGGGCGCTTATGTCCTGCGACGCTTGTTGGCGCTGATTCCCACGCTGCTGATCGCCAGCATCATCGTCTTTGTGACGATCCGGATGATCCCAGGCGATGTGATTGACCTGATGCTGAGCCAGAACGACATCGGCGCAGACAAGCGCAGTCGGGAGCAACTGGTGCATGTCTTGGGCTTGGACCAATCCATGCCGGAGCAGTACTTGCGCTGGGTCGGCGCGATCCTGCAGGGCGATTTGGGCAATTCGCTATGGCACTCAACACCGGTTTTGCGTGAAGTGCTGGACCGCCTGCCGGTCACTTTCGAGCTGGGTGCATTGGCTTTGGTCATTGGCTTGCTGATCGCGTTGCCGATTGGCGTCTATTCAGCCATGCGTCAAGACACACCTGGCGATTTGGCCGCACGTTCATTTGCGATCTTGCTGCTGGCCGTACCTAATTTCTGGATGGGCACGATGGTCATGGTGTTCCCATCCATCTGGTGGGGCTGGTCACCCGAGGTCAACTACGTCAAGTTCACCGACGACCCCTGGCAAAACCTGAAACAAATGATCGTGCCCGCGCTCGTGTTGGGCACCTCACTGTCGGCCGTGACGATGCGCATGACGCGCACCATGATGCTGGAGGTCCTGCGCCAAGACTATATTCGCACCGCTTGGGCCAAAGGCCTGCAAGAGCGCGTGGTGATTCTGCGCCACGCGGTTCGCAACGCGTTGATCCCCGTCGTCACTCTGATCGGCTTGCAAGCCCCGCTGCTGATCGGGGGTGCGGTGATCATTGAACAAATTTTCGTGTTGCCAGGCATGGGCCTGATGATGCTGGAAGCCGTGAACCAGCGCGACTACCCCGTCATCACCGGCGTGTTCCTGGTTGTGGGGGTCACCGTCATGTTGATCAATCTTGTGGTGGACCTGAGTTATGGTCTGCTGGACCCCCGGGTGAGGCACCAATGAATGCACACGCCTTGAAGGTGGCCAGCGCATCAAAGCCAAGCCCCAGCCCGGCTCGGCAGTTGCTCTCGCGTTTATGGCAGGAAAAACCTGTCGGGGCTGCTGCCGCCATGGTGTTCTTGTTGTTCGTTTTCTGTGGCGTTTTTGCGGACTGGTTGGCGCCTTATGGTTTCAATGAAATCAGCATGCTCGAAAGGCTCAAGGCCCCTAGCTGGAAACACCCTTTTGGCACCGACAACCTGGGCCGTGACATGCTTTCCCGCTGCCTCTATGGTGCACAGCTGTCGGTGATCATCGGCCTGTCGGCCGCCGCTTTGGCCACCACACTTTCGGTTTTGATTGGTCTGCTCAGCGGTTACCTGGGGGGCAAGGTGGACATGGTGGTGCAACGTATCGTCGACGCCTATATGTCCTTCCCCGAACTGGTGATCTTGATCGCCGTGGTCTCTGTCGTCGGCCCGGGAATGCCACAAATCATCGGCATTTTGAGTTTGGTGCTGGGCATCGGCGGCTCGCGCATCATTCGCAGCGCGGTCGTCTCAGCCCGCGAGAACATGTATGTGCACGCTGCGCAGTCGATTGGTGCATCCACCGCGCGAGTGCTGTGGCGACATCTGCTGCCCAACATCATGCCCCCCATCATCGTGTTGTTTACCACCCGGGTCGGGTCTGCCATCTTGATCGAGTCGGGTCTTTCTTTTCTGGGTCTGGGTGTGCCCCCACCCGCACCCACCTGGGGTGGGTTGCTGTCGGGCAGTGGGCGTACCTATATGTTTCAGGGCCCTTGGCTGGCGTTGGCGCCGGGCCTGTGCTTAACGGCCGTCGTCTACGCCACGAACGTTTTTGGCGATGCACTGCGTGACCTGCTTGACCCTCGAATGCGGGGTGCGAAGTGACCCCTTTTTTTCTGCGCAAAGTGGCTGCCTCAAGCCCATTCACTGGCCTTCCCTTTAACTGACAAGGAGACGATTCCATGAGCCTTTTCAAAACCACATCCACCCTGCGTGCGATGGTCCTGGCCGGTCTGCTCGGTGCAGCGTCACTGGGCGCAATGGCGCAAGCCGAAAAACCGCAGTATGGCGGCACCCTGAACATTGGCATGGTTTACGTTACCCTGTCGCCTCTGACTTGGGACCCGGCTGACTGGGCCTGGAAGTTCGGCCAGGACACCGGACTGATGTATGAGCAACTGTTTGCCGCCGACCTGAACAAGTCGGTGCGTAAAGGCGGCAAACACCCCTTTGTCGCTGACGCCTGGCTTCCGAACGATGGCATCCGCGGTGAACTGGCCGAGAGCTGGAAAACAATGGAAAACCCCTTCCGCGTCGAAGTCAAACTGCGCAAGGGCGTGATGTTTCCTGAAAAACCAGGCGTCATGAAAGCGCGGGAACTGGTGGCCGAGGATGTGGTGTACAGCTTCACCCGACTGGACAAGAGTCCGAAAAAAATCCCAACCTACTTCGATCACGTTGAAAAAGTGGAGGCCACCGACAAACACACTGTACTGTTTACCTTCAAAAACTACAACGCCGAATGGGACTACCGCTTTGGCTGGGGCTACTATTCGGGCATCGTCCCGAAGGAAGTTTCCGACGCGGGCGCTGGCAATTGGAAGAATTCCAACGGTACTGGCCCCTTTATGCTGAGCGACTATGTGCAGGGCAATGCGGCGACCTTCGCAAAGAACGACAAATACTGGGACAAGGAGCCCATTGGTGGCCAATCCTACAAGCTGCCCTTTGTTGATAAGATTGTGTACCGCACCATCAAAGACGAAGCCAGTTACCTGACTGCGCTGCGCACCGCCAAACTTGATGTGCTTGAGGGTATCCGCTGGAGTGCGGTCGACGAGCTCAAGAAGAACGCTCCAGCCCTGAAATGGAAACGCTCAGTTGATACGGGTGGCACCTTTGTCGCACTGCGCGTCGACACCAAACCCTTTGACGACATCCGCGTGCGTCGCGCGTTGAACATGGCCGTGAACAAACAAGAGATCGTGCAACAGTACTACGGCGGCAATGCGGTGCTGTTCGGCTACCCCATGCACCCCGACTACACAGGCTACTTCGAAACACTGGACCAGATGCCTGTGGCAGCCCAGGAACTCTTTAAGTACAACCCCGACAAGGCCAAAGCCTTGCTGGCCGAAGCCGGCTATCCCAAAGGTTTTAGCTTCAAGACTCAAGTTTGTTCGTGTGACCCCAACCACATGGACCTGTTACCTCTGGTGGCTGCCTACCTCGAGAAGGTTGGCGTGAAGATGGAAATCCAGCCTATGGAATATGGCGCTTTTCTTTCAGCCATGACCACCAAGACCAACGCTGCAGGCTATCTGATGCGCAACGGTCACACCAACCCCACCACCAGCATCCGTAAGAGTTTTGTCACCAAACAGACCTGGAACCCTTCGCAATACAGCGACCCCGAGTTGGACAAGCGCATGGCGGCTACCTATCTGGAGCGTGATGAGTCCAAGCGCCAATTGCTGATCAAATTGTTGACGCGCGATGTGGTCGAAAAGGCCCCCTACATTTGGCTGCCAACCCCCATTGGCTACAGCGCATGGTGGCCTTGGGTCAAAAATTACGATGGCGAGTTGCGTGCAGGCGCCGAGCGTCCTGGCCCCATCCACGCGCGCATGTGGGTCGATCAGGGTATGAAAAAGAAAATGGGCTTTTAAGTCGATCCACGCCGAGTCCCACTGCACCATGGCCCCACCCCTGCTCAGCGTTCGTCATCTGGTCACGCGTTTTCGCACTGGCCGTGGCCAGATCACTGCCGTCAACGACGTGTCCTTCGATGTGGCTGCTGGTGAGACGGTGGCCATCGTTGGTGAATCTGGTTCAGGCAAAAGCGTGACCGCGCTGTCCATTCTGCGTTTGATCCCGGACCCGCCGGGCCACATCGAAAGCGGCGAAATCCTGTTTGACGGCAAAGACCTTCTGAAGATGAACGACGCCGAGATACGCGCCGTGCGAGGCAACCGCATTGCCATGATTTTTCAGGAGCCCATGAGCAGCTTGAACCCTTCGCTGACCGTGGGCTTGCAGGTGGGTGAGCCGATCCATCTGCATCGTCAGGCGCCTTGGAGCGTGGCCCTTGAGAAGGCGCGTGAACTGCTCGGTTTGGTACGGATGTCTGACACCGCTTCGCGTGTGGCCGCCTACCCGCACCAGTTCTCAGGCGGCATGCGTCAGCGCGCCATGATCGCCATGGCCTTGGCCTGCGAGCCGCAACTGATCATTGCTGACGAGCCCACCACGGCCCTGGATGTGACGGTGCAGGCGCAAATCTTGGACCTGCTGAAAGACCTGGCCGACCGAACCGGCTCGGCCTTGGTGCTGATCACGCACGACTTGGGCGTGGTGGCGCGTTATGCCGACCGGGTGGTGGTGATGTATGCCGGGCGGGTCGTCGAGTCTGCCCCTGCCTCACAGCTGTATGCCCGCCCGCGTCATCCCTATACCCAAGGACTGATGGCCTCTGTGCCCAGGCTGGACGGCGATACCCATGTGCGTCTGGTGCCGATTGAAGGCCAGCCCCCCGACCTGGCGCGCATCCCTGAGGGCTGTGCCTTTGCGCCGCGCTGCAAACAGGCCACTGATGCCTGCCGCCAAGCTTCACCCCCACTTCGTGACATTGACCACAGGCACCAGGTGGCCTGTATTTTGGAAGTCTGAGACATGGCCGAGCCCCTGTTGCGCGTCGAAAACCTGAAGGTTCACTTCCCGGTCATGCGCGGTGTCATTTTGAAGAAACAAGTCGGCACAGTGCATGCTGTGGATGGCGTGTCTTTTACGCTGGACCGTGGTGAAACTTTGGGGCTGGTCGGTGAGAGTGGCTGCGGCAAATCCACCACCGGGCTGGCGGTGCTGCGCATGCAAGACACCACCGCCGGACGCATTGAATTTGAAGGACAGGACATCACCCATCACGACAAGGCGCAAATGCGGCCTATCCGCCAGCGGCTGCAAATGGTCTATCAAGACCCTTATGGTTCGCTGAACCCGCGCATGAAGGTCAATGACATCATCGGCGAGCCCCTGGTGGTGCATGGCATGGCCCCAGACAAGGTCGCGTATGCAGCGCGCATTGCCGAACTGATGCGTATTGTCGGTCTGCTGCCAGACATGGCCGACCGCTACCCTCATGAATTTTCAGGCGGACAGCGTCAGCGCATTGGCATCGCGAGGGCTTTGGCGATGGAGCCCAGCCTGATCATCTGCGACGAACCGGTTTCAGCGCTGGACGTGTCGATTCAGGCCCAAGTGGTCAATGTGTTGCAAGAGTTGCAAGAGCGTCTGGGCTTGACGTACCTGTTCATTGCCCATGATTTGTCCGTGGTGCGTCACCTGTGTCACAGGGTGGCCGTGATGTATCTGGGCCGTATTGTTGAGATTGCAGACCGAAATGCGCTTTACCGAGAACCGCTTCATCCCTACACCCAAGCTTTGATGTCGGCTGTGCCTGTCGCAGACCCTGTGATTGAGCGAGCACGCAAACGCATTGTGGTCCAAGGGGAAGTTCCCAGCGCACTTCATCCGCCCTCAGGTTGTCATTTTCACACCCGTTGCCCGATGGCGATGGACCGCTGCAAAACCGAAGACCCAACGCTCAAAGACTTGGGCCAAGGCCGGTCTGTGGCCTGTCATCTTCACGCACCCCTGTGAAACGCGTTCGCTGATTTGGAATTGCAGCAAACTGTTCATCGCTGTCGAAGTCTTTAGGGAGAAACTGCATGCGAAAATTTTTACGCCGATTGGCATTGACCTCACTGACCAGTATGGCTTTGCTCATTCCGAGCTTGGGCAAAGCGCAAACAGGGTATCCAAGCCAATCGATCAAGTTCATCGTACCGTACCCTGCTGGGGGCGCCACGGACGCCTTGGCCCGCATGGTGGCTCAAAAGATGCAAGAAAATTGGCAGCAATCGGTGGTCGTTGAAAACAGGCCCGGAGCCGGTGGCACCATAGGCTCCAATCAAGTGGCCAAGGGGCCTGCCGATGGCTACACCGTACTTTTTGGCATCGTGGCGCTGGTGCAGCAAATCACATTGATGAAACTGCCCTATGACCCTCTCAAAGATTTTGCGCCAATTAGCCGCGTGGCCATCAGCCCGAGCGTGCTGGCTGCGGCGCCCGCGTTGCCCATCAACACCCTCCCTGAATTTGTCAGCCTAGTCAAATCAAACCCCGGTAAGCACAGCATTGGTTCCTACGGACCAGGCACATCAGCCCACCTGCAGGGCGCTTTGCTCAATTTGCAATCGAATCTGGATTTAACGCATGTGCCCTATCAAGGCGGTGCCCAATTGGTCACCGCCTTGATGGGGGGGCAGTTGTCTTCTGCATTTTTAGATGCGGGGTCTTCCAAACAACACCTGTCGAAGTTCAAACTCATGGGCGTAACGGGAACGGAGCGACTGTCTTGGCTGCCCAATGTACCCACCCTCAAGGAGCAGGGTTTCCATTCTTACGAGCCCATGGGCTGGTTCGGTTTGTTACTACCGGCGGGTACGCCAAAACCGGTAGTAGACAAATTCTCAGTCGAAACCCAGCGAATCCTGAAACTGCCTGATGTGCGCGAAAAAATAGAAGGTATGGGTTTGATTCCTGGCGGCGAAACACCCGATAACTTCGCCAAAGTGATGAAGTCCGACGCCGATATTTATGCACGCATCATCCGCGAGGCCAAAATCAGTCTGAATTGACACTTCCAATAAATAAGCCGCCTCAGATGATGCCCTTGCGAGCCAGTACCTCGCTTTGTGCATCCGTGAGTCCCAGCACTTCCCGCAAAGTCTGCAAGCTATGCTCGCCCCATCGCAGTGGTGTGGGGTGACTGATGGGCGAGGCTGAAAAATTCAAAGCGCTTCGATCTTCAGCAACAGTGTGCCTTTGAGCGCCTGCCCACCTGTTTGAACAAGCAGTTCGCTCACCACCCCAGGGAAGGGTGCTGTGAGCGTATGTTCCATTTTCATGGCTTCGAGCACCACCAAGCGATCGCCTGCTTGCACCTTTTGTCCCCGCGTGACCAATACCTGCAGCACGCGTGCTGTCAGTGGGGCCAGCATTGCACCGCTGCCCATTGCTTGTTCTGGTCGGCTGTGTGTGGGTGGGCATTCAAACGCCCAGGATTGGCCGTTGAGAAAGAGGTGCACCGCGACGTCGGATCGGGCCAGACACAATCGCTCGCGCAGACCTTCGCATTCCAGGGTCAGCTCGCTGTGTTCGGCATCCAGCCATTTCACATCACACAGGTTCACCGTGATGCTTTCAGCGCCAGTGGATGCTTTCAGGGCTGTGCAGTGCACTTGCCAGGCCCTGCCTGTGCCCAAGGTCACAGCGCTGATGCGGTAACGCCAACGCTGTTCGGCCCATTTCAGCAAGCCTGTTGCTTGCCCTTGAGCAAGGGCGCTGGCATGAAGATGACCTTGTGCATCAGCAGGCAGCGTTTGCGCCTGTGCAGCCAGCACTGCCAAAGCGACGATTCGCAAAGTGGGCACGGGCGCCGTCGGTGGCAAACCCATCCGTTCTGCAACAAACCCGGTGTTCACACTCAGTCCATGTGCAAATACCGAATCGGCCAGACAGTCGGTCAAAAAACCCTGATTGCTGGGCAAGCCCAGAAGCACGCAGTGGCGCATGGCTGAGTGCAGTTTGCGCAGCGCCTCTTCGCGGTCGCTGCCGTGGGCCACAATTTTCGCCATCATCGAATCGTAATGCGGGCTAACGTCGTCGCCTTCACGCAGTGCGCTGTCAATTCGCACATCATGCGCCACAGGTGGACGCCAGCGCAGGACCGGGCCAGCTTGTGGCAAGAAGCCTGCAGGGACGTCTTCGGCTGTCAGTCGTACTTCCATGGCATGGCCTTGAAGCCTAATCTCGGACTGAAGCCAAGGCAAAGCCTGCCCGGTGGCCACGCGCAATTGCCATTCCACCAAATCCAACCCAGTGACAGCTTCAGTGACGGCGTGTTCGACCTGCAACCGGGTGTTCATTTCCATGAAGTAAAACTGACCACCGGTGTCGAGTAAAAACTCCATGGTCCCCGCACCGATGTAGCCCATTGCGCGAGCGCTATGCACGGCCACCTGGCCCATGCGTTCACGCAGTGCGGCGTTGACGCCTGGCGAGGGCGCTTCTTCGATCAGCTTTTGGTGGCGTCTCTGTACCGAGCAGTCGCGCTCTCCCAAGTGCACCACATGGCCATGGCTGTCAGCCAATAACTGGATTTCGATGTGCCGCGGCTTGGTGACAGCGCGCTCCAGAATCAATTCATCCGACCCAAAAGCGGTTCGTGCTTCAGAACGCGCCGAGTCCAGTGCAGCAATCAACGCCTCAGGCGTTTCCACCCGCCTGATACCACGCCCGCCACCGCCAGCAGCGGCCTTGCACATGATGGGAAAGCCGATGCGCTCTGATTCGCGTAGGAAGACTTCATCACTTTGGTCTTCGCCTTCATAGCCAGGGATAGAGGGCATGCCCAAGCTTTGCATCAGACGTTTGGCGCCAGCCTTGTGACCCATGGTACGGATATTTTCGCCCGAAGGTCCAATGAACACGAGTCCATCGGCCTCCACGGCGTCGGCAAATGCGTCGTTTTCAGATAAGAAGCCATAGCCCGGATGGATGGCGTCAGCTCCGGATTGGCGCGCTGCTTTCAATATCGCTTTAATGCTCAGGTAAGACTGCGCCGGTGCGGCAGGGCCGATGCACACAGCGCGGTCAGCAGCTTGAACATGGGGGCTGTTTCGGTCAGCTTCAGAATACACGGCCACTGAGGCGTAGCCCAGACGGCGCACAGTGCGGAATATACGCAGGGCGATTTCGCCTCGGTTGGCCACCAGTACGGTGTGAAAGGGACGGATGATTTTGGATGTTTTCATGTCGAGTTCTTTACGCCGCAGCATCCATCAGGCCCATCTTGCGGGCAATCACCATCAGCATGACCTCGTCGGCGCCGCCACCGATCGAGCCGAGACGGTAGTCGCGGTAGGCCCGCGAGACCCGGTTCTCCCAGGTGTAGCCCATGCCGCCCTGAAACTGCATGCACCAGTCGGCCACCTCGCGGCCCAGGCGTCCAGCCTTGAGCTTAGCCATGGAAGCCAGTTCGGTCACGTCTTGACCCTGCACATAGGCGTGTGTGGCCATGTAGATCAAGCCGCGCAGGGCTTCGATTTCGGTCTTGAGTTCGGCCAGTTTGTATTGGATGAACTGGTTGTCCAACAGAGGTTTGCCAAAGGCCACGCGTTGACGCAGGTAGGTGGCCGTTTCTTCGATCAGCTCCACGGTGGCGAGGCGACGGGCCGCGCCGTCCAGACGTTCTTCTTGGAACTGTTTCATCTGATAAATGAAGCCCATGCCTTCTTCGCCAATGCGCTGGCGAACCGGCACGCGTACTTCGTCAAAAAAGATCTGCGCAGTGTCTGAGCTCCACATGCCGAACTTCTTGATCTTTTGCACCTGCACACCTTTGGCACGATGGCCTGCAGCGTCCTTGAGAGGCACGATGATGAGCGATTTGTTTTTATGCGAGGGGCCGTCAGAGGTGTTACACAACAGACAAATCCAGTCGGCTTGTGTGCCGTTGGTGATCCACATCTTGGCGCCGTTGATGATGTAATCGCCGCCATCGCGACGTGCATGTGTCTTTAGCGAGGACACGTCCGAGCCCGCACCTTGCTCGCTTACGCCAATGCAGGCGACTACTTCGCCTGCGATGGCGGGCGTTAAAAATTCGCGTTTCAGTTCGTCGGATCCAAAACTCGCCAGTGCCGGCGTGGCCATGTTGGACTGCACGCCAATGCCCATGCCTACGCCTTGTGCTTTGACATGGCCTATGGCTTCGGCCGCGGCTAGGGCGTAGCTGAAATCAAGACCCATGCCGCCATAGGCTTCGGGTTTGGTGATGCCCAGAAAACCGAGCCGCCCCATTTTGCCAAACAGTTCGTGCGCGGGAAATATTTCGGCGGCTTCCCATTCGTCCACAAAGGGGTCGATTTCGGCGCTGATGAAGCGGCGAAGACTGGCCATCAGTTCATGGTGTTCGGCGGTGTAGAGCATGGCAAGGCTTTCAGAAAATGCACGGTATTCAGAAACGGGGCACGGCAAACTGCATCGTGTGCGGGGTGCGGGCGGCGGCTTCGCGCACGGTGGCCAGCAAAAACGCGAGGACGTCACGGGTCTGGCGTGGGTCGATGATGCCGTCGTCGAGCATGTGGCCGCTGGTGTAGAAGGCGCTGGCCTGGCTTTCAAACAAGTCCACGATCTCGGTTTTTTGTGCTTGCAGTCGGGCCTCGTCCAGGGGTTTCCCGCTGCGTTCGGCTTGTTGCCGTGCCAAGATGTCCAGTGTGGTTGCGGCTTGCTCGCCACCCATCACGGCCGAGCGGGCGTTGGGCCAGGAAAAGCAAAAACGCGGATGGAAAGCCCGCCCGCACATGCCGTAGTTACCTGCGCCAAAAGAGGCGCCGCAGTGCAGGGTGATGTGTGGCACTTGCGAGTTACTGAGCGCCTGGATCATTTTGGCGCCGTGCTTGATCATGCCGGCTTCTTCTGAGGCGCGGCCCACAATAAAGCCTGTGGTGTTTTGTAAAAATACGATGGGCGTACCCGACTGGTTGCACAAGTGAATGAACTGCGCAGCTTTGGTGGCACCAGCCGGGTCAATGGGGCCGTTGTTGGTGATGAAGGCGACCGCATAGCCGTCGATGCGTGCATGTCCACAGACCGTGGCGCTACCGTAATCGGGCTTGAAGTCGAGCCAAACCGAGTCGTCAACCAAGCGCGCAATGACTTCACGCATGTCAATGGGCTGGCGGTGCGCCAGTACCATCACGCCGGCCAGTTCATCGGGCGAAAGTCGAGGTGGGCGAGGGGCTTGTTGGGGTGCAGCCACGACAGATTTTGGCCAGTCGATGGCGGCCAGTACCTCTCGGGCCATTGCAATCGCATGTGCGTCGTCTTGCGCCACATACTCTGCCAAACCACTGACTGCTGCGTGCATGGCTGTGCCGCCGAGTTCTTCATCGGTGGCGATTTCGCCGGTGGCGGCTTTGAGTAGTGGAGGTCCCGCCAAAAAGGCTTTGGCTTGACCGCGCACCATGATCACGTAATCCGACAGGCCAGGCATGTATGCACCTCCTGCTGTGGAAGAACCGTGAACCACAGTCAGCACGGGCAAGCCGGCAGCCGACAGGCGTGCCAGGTTGTAGAACATGCCACCACCTCGGATGAATTTTTCAACCCTGTACTTGCGCAGGTTCGAACCCGCCGATTCAACCAAGTGAACGAACGGCAATTTATTTTGCAAGGCCATGTCCTGGCAACGCATCAGCTTTTGGTTACCCGCTTCGGTGAGTGCACCGGCGTCAATTCCCGAGTCGGTCACCACCACCATGCAGCGCACTCCACTGACCATGCCGATGCCCGCCAACTGCGATCCGCCGGGCACGCAACGCGACAGATCCGGGTTGTCCATGCCATAACCGGCCAGCGTGGCCAAGGGTAAAAAGGGAGCGCCCGGATCCAACAGTTGCGCCAAGCGTTCACGCGGCAGCAATGCGCCGCGTTTGGCAAAGCGTTCGGCTGACTGACTTGAAGCATCATTGGCACGTTGTTCCAATGCGTACCATTCGTCGATCAGTGCGAGCATGCTTTGCCTCTGCGCAGCAAAGACTGGGTCCGTTGGCTGAATATGGGTTTGAAAAGGTGTCATGTGCATTTCTCGTGTGCAAGGCCAGCCTGGCCTTGTGGCTTTGCACCATTGCACTGCTGTGGGTGGGTCAACGCCATCTTGCGAAGCCATGTTGTGCATAATGTGCACATGGTGCTTTCCCTAGTGTTTCACTTATGAGCCGTTTTTCAGCGGTTGGTCGTTTCCGAATAGGTGCGGAGGCAGACACACCGCCGCCTCCCCGAGCAGGCTCACAAAGCATCAACCGAGCGGTGGGACTCGTGAACCTGCTGGCACGCCACCATGACGATGGGGCCAGCCTGCGTGAGCTCGTGCAAGCAAGCGGACTGGACCGCACCACTGTCTGGCGCATGTTGACGAGCTTGCAATACGCGGGGCTGGTAGACCGCGATGTGCACAGTGGTTTGTACAGCCTGGGCGCACAGGCTACAGCCTGGGGAGCGGCCAGTCTGGGGCAGTCAGCCTTGATCCGCCAGTGTCAGCCCATGATGAAAACTTTGGCTCGTTTGAGCGAGGACAACGTGTTTTTGGTGCTTCGTCTTGGCGACTACAGCCATTGCCTTCACTTGGAGCAAGGCGCACATGCCGTGCTGTCGTTTCGCCAGACTGTGGGCGAAACGCGTTTGCTGGGGCTTGGCGTGGCTAGCATCGCCATGCTGGCCGTTCAAAGTGACGAGGCGGTGCAAGCGCACCACGCACGCCACCAGGCCAGCTACGACCTGGAAGGTGTAACGCATGCCCAGCTGTTGCGTTGGGTGCGAGCCACGCGCCAGTGTGGTCATGCCTATCGCAGTACAGCGGGCATTGCCGCCGTTGGCTTGCACTGGAACTTGGGTCAAGCGGCGATTGCGGCCATATCGATTGGAGCCTCACGCACTAGACTGCCTCAGGGCAGAGCCACGGAGCTTGCAGCTTTGATGCGCAGCCAATGGCCGGTACTGGGCAGTCATGTCGAGTTGAGGTGTTAGCGTCACCACCCATGAGTTCAAAGTGAAGAGATAGCCTGAAAAGTGGTGCTTGTTGATCACATGAAAAAGTAAAAATAGATGATCATTTCATTGGGTCAAGCGAGTGCTTTATTTTTTGTGCATGCATTTTGATGGACTCAGCTGCTGCTATTTCACATGGCTATCCGCTAGATGCCTGCAAGAGTTGACTGACAGAGTCGAGCCTGACCAACGGGTCTAATTCTTCGAGCAGTTGCAGCTTGAGCTCCGCGCTGATGGGCATAGCCTCCGCATAGCGGTTGGCCAGCCACCCGCATTGGTCCAAGCGGTAAGGGGCAAAGATGGGCAGCTTGTCGATGACACCTTGTTGCTGTGCGGCCGCGATGACTTTGCCCAGTCGGTCCGCGTGGGTTTGCAAGGCGGTGGGCACTTCGACTTCGGGATCTTGCGCCAGATAAGTGACGCTGCCTTGCCACACGCCATAGGGGCCGGGTTGCACGTCGTGCAATTGAAAGCGCAAACCGCCTTGGCACACGATGCGAAAAAATGTGGGCTGTACTTGCTCGAATTCTCTGATGTGCGCCATGCAACCCACGTGATGCAGCGTTGGCACTTGGCCAGGCACTTGAACTTCGCTGCCTTGTTGAATCCATGCCACGCCAAAAGGTTGCTGTTGTTGGTGGCATCGCTTGATGAGGTCGAGGTAGCGCACTTCAAAAATTTGAAGCTGCAGCAGCCCATCGGGAAATAGGCCCTGCGATAGAGGGAAGAGGGGGATGGTGTCGTACACGGGTGACGTCTATGCGTTGGGGATCGGTTTATTTCAATGCCGCTCGACGCGCCAATTCCACTTCAATTTCGTCGCGTGCAGCTTTAAAGCGCTTTTGCATATCCTGAAGCGTGGGAGGATTCGTGAGCAGTTGAACATATCCCTCATCGCCCAACTCGGGGCGGGCTGAGCACATCCGCATGAGGGCAATATCGAGCTTTTGCGGAGACTTTGACCGCTCGAAGGGCTCGATCATGTCAATTGGCTGAACCAAGCCCCGCTCAAAAAGCGTGTACATGTCGAACCAGTCGCGCGTCTTGGATCGATTGGCACAGGCGATGCAATTGAGACGAAAAATCTCGTCGACCGCCGCCACACGCAGGTGTTGCGGGTCCGGCGCACGCATCTGCACCGTCACCTCGCTATCAGGGGCGGCGAACGTGAGCTTGACCGCCTCATCGGCGATAAAATTTTGCTGATAGTCATGCAAATCAAGTCCGCTGTCCTCGAACTCATCCAGGGCGTCAGGTGAGTCGTTGATCACCATGGTGCTGCCTCGCTGGGCAAGCAGTCGCTCTATGGCCTGTATACGGGCGCGAGGCAGTTTTTGCGCAGGCCACGCAAAATCAAGGTCTTCACTGACGCGGTGATTCAGGTGCATAGCCAAGGCTGTGCCACCAATAAGCACGAATCCATGGAGCGCACTTTCGTCTTTGAGCTTGTTCCACAATGCCAGCGTCTTAGGCTTGAGCATGTGAGAAGCCTTTTTCGATGTTGGCTATCTTTCGTTGAACTTCTTGGTGCGATTTGGGACGAAGGGTGGGGGCCATCGCCCCAAGCTGTTGTTGTACAAAGCCTAATCCGTGCGCAACGGCGGCTTGCAGTAGCAAGTGGTAATTGCCGTTCTTGATGGCGTTGCAAACAAGCGCCTCAGAGCTTGCATTCGGATTCGACCACGCCAGGCCAAAGCGCGGATGAGCCAATGGCGAGATTGTGCTTTTGTCCCCCACGTTCACTGGCTCCAGTGTGAGTTGAAGTCCTGCAGCTCGCGCCAGGGATTGCAGTGTTTTAAGGTCAACGGTGTCGCGCTTTTTGGCGCGCGAGATGGTTTCAGGGCGAACTTTCGCATGTGCTGCCAGGCTCGCCTGATCCAGGCCCTGCTGCACGGCGGCCGACAATATGTTGTTAAGTAGTTCGGTGCTGGTTGACATGTGAATCAATTGTAAATAAATTGATTCATGAGTCAATTGCGGCTGGGCGATTGCTGAGCAGAACGTTTTGAAACTCCGCCCTCAAGCGTTACCGCGCAGAATGAAGCGCTGGATCTTGCCACTGGGCGTCTTGGGCAAGGACGCGATGAAATCGATTTCCCGCGGATAGGCGTGCGTCGACAGGCGTTGACGCACCAATTGCTGTATTTCCACTTTCAATGCTTCTGTGCCCTCGATGCCCAGCTTGAGCACGATGACCGCTTTCACGATTTCGGTGCGAACGGGATCGGGCTTGCCAATGACAGCAACTTCTGCGACGGCCGGGTGCTCCATCACGACGCTCTCCACGTCAAAGGGTCCTATGCGATACCCAGACGAGGTGATGATGTCGTCATTGCGGCCCACAAAGAAGAAGTACCCGTCTTCATCCTGCATCATGGTGTCGCCGGTCACGTACCAGTCGCCACGCACGCTGGGGGTCTCGGCTTCAAAGTAGCCCGTGAAAGTGTAGAGCGGCGATTGCGAAATACTGACTGCTAAAACGCCAGGCGTATGTGCAGGCTGTTCGGCGAGATCGTCATCCAGAATGGCCAACTTGAATCCGGGCATGGGCAGACCCGCAGCGCCCAGTTTGATGCCATGGCTTAACGCATGATGGTTGTTGATGATCATGGCAATTTCAGTTTGGCCGTAATGATCACACAGTGGGCAGTGCAGGACGCGTTCTGCCCAGCGAATGACTTCGGGGTTGAGGGGTTCACCTGCGCTGGAGGCCACACGCAATTGATGCGCTATGGGCGCCATGGCTTCTTCGCCTGCGGACATCAGCATGCGGTAGGCGGTGGGTGCGGCTGCCAGGTTCGTGATTTTTCGGTCCAGCATGATGCGCAGCGTCGATTCGAGCGTAAATCCGCCTTCGTTCAATGTCGTTGCATGACCCAGCAGCAGCGGACCTACGACGGCGTAAAGCATGCCATAGGCCCAGCCGGGATCGGCCACATTCCAGTAAGCGTCTTGTTCCTGCAGATCGACGGCATCACGCATGTACGCGGCAACGGGAAGCAGCAATGACAAGGGGTATCGCACGCCCTTGGGTTTACCCGTCGTACCCGATGTGAAAAGCATGATGAAGGGGTCAACGCCGTTGAGCATGACGGGCTCAAAGGCGGCAGATTGCTGAGCCAGCAATTCTGCAAAATCTTGACCTACAAGCAGTGTTGGGGGGCAATCCGAAATGTCGTCAAGCTTTGGTCGGTTGGTCGCATCTGTGACAATCAGTTTGGCTTGACTGCCGCCTTTTGCGGTGACACGGCTCTCGACCGCTGCAGGCCCGAAGGCTGTAAACAAAGGCTGGTAGATCGCGCCAATGCGCCAAGTGCCGAGGATGACCGTCAACAGATCGGGAATTCGGGGTAGGAGGCCGGCAACGACGTCCCCAGCGCCAATACCTTGACTGGTGAGGTAATTGGCAAAGCGTGCGCTGGCCTCGCGCATTTGTACAAAAGTCACCGTGACGTGTTCGCCGGATGTGCCGTACCACGCCAGCGCAATCGCGTCGTCATGCGCCCATCGGTCGCAGCATTCGACGCATGCATTCAAACCGTTGGACAGTGAGCCTTGTAGAACGCTCTTCTCGAGCGCTGTGATGGAGAAGCTTTTGCTCGCCTCAACGTAATCGCGCATGGCTGACTCCTTCCCCCTAGCGGGCATATCGTTCTGATGAAAGCGAGTGGCCGCCGCGAAATGCGCTCTTGTCACCCCGGTTTTCAAACAAGACAGCGCCGTGTGGTTCCGACCAAATGCATTATGTGTTTAGAAAGTGTGACAAGGCAATGCAGTGGCAAAGGCTCCTCTCACTCGCATATTTCACGCATACTCCCCGCATGGTTGGATGGTAAGTCGAGGCTTCAAACTTCAGACGCCAACTGACTGGCTTGCTCAATGGCGCGTTTGGCATCCAGTTCCGATGCTTCAAACGCGCCGCCCACCAAAGTGGCGTGGATGCCCCGCGACTGCAAATCATCAAACAAAGTGCGTAGGGGAAGTTGCCCGGCACACACCACCACGGTATCGACTTCAAAAAGCCGGGCCTTTTGATTCACAAGTGTGTGTAAGCCGGCGTCATCGATCTTGAGGTATTCAACCCCGTTGACCATGTGCACGCCACGCCGTGTGAGGGTCAGTCGGTGCGTCCAGCCCGTGGTACGCCCCAAGGAATGGCCCACGGGGGTGGTCTTGCGTTGTAGCAAGTGAATGTCACGTCCTGATGTGGCCAACTGCGGCGCCACGCCTGTGACGCCACCACGGGGATGGTTTTCAAAATCGATACCCCATTCCCGGGCGAACACAGACTTATCGAGTGCCGCCGAAGGACCTGAATGCGACAGCAGTTCGGCGACGTCAAACCCGATGCCCCCAGCGCCCAAGATGGCCACCCGTTGCCCAATGGGTTTACGACCCAAGATCGCATCGATATAACTCACGACCATGGGGTGTTGGATGCCTTCTAGCTGTGGCTCCCGCGGCGAAATGCCGGTTGCCAGAATGATTTCATCAAAACCCGCGGCTTCGAGCATCCCGCCGTCCACCTTGGTGTTCAGCCGCAAGGTGACGTCGTGCTTGGCAAGCATTCGTTGGTAGTAACGCAGGGTTTCATAAAACTCTTCTTTTCCCGGAATGCGTTTGGCCAGGTTGAATTGCCCTCCAATCTCCGAGGCGGCGTCAAACAAAGTCACGCGGTGCCCCCGCTGTGCGGCGACCGTGGCGTAGGCCAAGCCGGCAGGACCCGCGCCAATCACCGCAATGTGCTTGGGCCGTTCGGTCGGTGGGTAGTTCAGCAGGGTCTCGCGGCAGGCCCTCGGGTTGACCAGGCAGCTCACCTGGCGATGCCCCCCAAAGGTATGGTCTAGGCAGGCTTGATTGCAGGCGATGCAGGTGTTGATTTCGTCTTCACGGCCTTCCCATGATTTGATGACGATGTCGGGATCGGCCAACATGGGGCGTGCCATGGAGACCAGGTCAGCGTCGCCGCGCTGCAGCACAGATTCTGCGACCTCCGGCATATTGATGCGGTTGCTGGTGATCAATGGAATCGTCAGTGCTTTGCGCAATCGGCCTGTGACTTGGGTAAAGGCCGCGCGGGGCACCATCGTGGCGATGGTGGGCACGGGCGCTTCATGCCAACAAAAGTGGGTGCTGATGAGGTTTGCACCTGCCGTCTCAATGGCCTGCGCCAGTGCAACGACTTCGTCCCAGGACATCCCACCGTCGAGCATGTCCATGGCGGCAATGCGAAAGATGACAATAAAGTGGGGCCCTACCGCGGCACGCACCCTGCGAATCACCTCGACCGCAAAACGCATGCGGTTTTCATAAGAGCCGCCCCATTGGTCGGTGCGTAAATTGGTTTTTTCTACCAAAAAGGTGGAAATTAAATAGCCGGCTGAGCCGATGATTTCAACACCGTCGTAACCGGCCTGCTGCGCCAGCGCGGCGCATTGGGCAAAATCCTGCAGCTGTTTTTCGATGCCGGCTTCATCCAGTTCGTTGGGCTTGAAAGCACCAATGCGCGACTTCACTGCCGAGGGGGCCACGCACAGTGCATTGCGCGCCAGTGAGCCCATGTGAAGGATCTGCATGCAAATTTTGACATCGGGGTCAGCGGCGTGAACGGCCGCTGTGATTTTTTGGTGCTCAGCCGCTTCTTCGGGCGTCGACAGTTTGGAGCCATAGCCCGCCTCTGCATTGGGCGGAATGCCGCCGGTGATGATCATGCCAACCCCGCCGCGCGCACGTTCTGCGTAATAGACCGCCAAGCGCGCGAAGCCATCTTCTGCTTCCTCCAGGCCCGTATGCATAGAGCCCATGAGCGCTCGGTTTTTGATTTGGGTAAAGCCCAGATTCAAGGGGGTGAACAGGAGGGGGTATCGACTGTGGACGGTCATAGAGATCTCATTTATATGGCCAAAGCTGTGTTGCACCGATTGACTGATTTTGTCAGTCTAAACCAGTAGTGTCCCAACGTTTTTCAGAGGAGAGAGAGCTGTTGAGGCTCAAATTCCGAATGTTTGTCAGGCTCGGTTGGTGTAAGTAGTTGATTTATTGGGATTGTTTCAAACATGGTCAAGCTCAAGATTTGTAGGATTTCA
>CAIWWN010000085.1 GCA_903916355.1 uncultured Burkholderiales bacterium
CGTCGCCTTCGAGCACCGCGCTGGTAGCGACGTTCTTGGCGTCGGATGAAGCAAAGTCGACCTCGGTCATCGCGTAGGCTGAACGGATTTCACCGTTCAGCAAGGGCTTGAGCCATTTTTCTTTTTGCGCGGGGGTACCCACACGCTCGAGCACTTCCATGTTGCCGGTGTCTGGCGCCGAGCAGTTCATGCACTCCGACGCCATGGGGCTCTTGCCTAGTTCGGCGGCGATGTAGGCGTAGTCCAGGTTGGACAGGCCTTCACCGGTGTTGGAGTCGGGCAGGAAGAAGTTCCACAGGCCTTCTTTTTTGGCCTGGTCTTTGGCGCCGTTGAGCAGGTCGAGCTGGCCGGGGGCGTATTCCCAGCGCTCCGCGCCAGTACGGCCTTCGCCCAGGGCGTTGTACTTTTCGGCCATCGGGTTGACCGTTTCCACAATGAAGCGCTTGACATGCTCGTACAGCGGTCGCGATTTCTCCGACATGCGCAGGTCGTTGAGTGGATCGCTGGGGTCCAGTGAGAACGCCGAGGCGCTAGGGTGTGCGGTGGCTTGGGTCATAGAGAGTCTCCTCAGTTTGTGGATGTGGGTGATCGTGAAAATCGCTGCATTTCATGCATAAGCCTGCAAAGCTTCGTCGATTGCGCGCTCAAGGTCTGTCGCGCTTGCGCAGTGGGTCACCTTTGTGCACAGCGCGCGGTACTGCAACATGCAACTGTCGCCACTGCCCCAACGCACCGAGGGCTCGTTGCACAGCCAGACAACGCGCTTGGCACGATGGGCCAGCTCGGCAAAGAGATCCAGGCGTGGGTTGGCGTGGTTCGAACGTCCGTCGCCCAGTACCAGCAGTGTGGTGTTTCGGTCAATGCAGCCTTCGTGCTGCTCGAGCAAGTCGACCCAGGCCTGGCCATAGTCTGTGGCGCCGCCACCGACCTCGCTTAGGATGAACTTCATTGCGTCGTCAAAAGGCAATTTCTCGAGGGGCTCGGCCACGTCCTGCAGCCGGTGCGAGAAACCGAAGCTGCGCAAATCGGTGACCGTGCCGTGCAGCGCATACAAAAACAACAGCAGAAAACGCACATGCGCGGCAACCGAGCCTGATACATCGCAGACCACGACCAAGCGAGGCTTGTCTCGCCGCTTGTGTTTGAAGCTCAACGTGACCGGCACGCCATCATGGCCTGCATTGGCGCGCAGGGTGCGCCTGAAGTCGAGCTGACCTTGTAGTCGGATGCGTCGCCGCTGAGAATGCTTGGCCGCCAGGCGCTTGGCCATCCGGGCGACCGCGACTTTCATGCGCTCGATGTCGGGCGGCCCCATCCGGCCCAGTGGCCGCCTGACCGCGACCTCGGCCATGAAATTTTCAGTGGAGGGCTGACCGAAAAGCGCGAACCGCTGTTCGACCCATGCGCGTGCTTGGCGCTGCAACACTTCTCGAGCCGCACTGAGTGTGGCGGTTTCGTCTTTGGCCTGGTTGGAGGTCTGGCCCAAGCGCTCGAGCAGACGCGCTTCCAGTGGCGCCATGCCCAGTCCAGCAAGCATTTCGCGGACGAAAAAAGCGGTTTGTGACGAGAATCGGATCTGATCGACACCCGCCTGCACCGCCGCCTGCCTGAGCGCCGTGTGCAGGGCATCGCGCCCCTTGTGGCCGTCGGCCAAGTCCAGCAAGGCATCGATCTGCGGGTCTCCCGTGCGGATGCGGCCAAGGACCTCTTGCTCTGCCAAGTCCTTCGGCCTGTTGGCGTCAGCGTCGTCGGGTGCGGTGGGCAGGCTGTAATACAGGTCAAAAACCCGGTCGTGAATGACTTTTTCCTCGACCGACTTGGCCAGCACAAGGCCTAAACAGGCCTTCAGGCTTGCCCGATCCTCAAAGCCGATCAGTGCCATCGCGCGCGCAGCATCGATGGTTTCCGAGGGGGAGGCCTTTGCGCCCGCAAGACGCAATGCACGCACAAACCCCGCCAGACTCCCCTCCATCAAGCAACCCCATCGGGCTGTGCGGCCTCGGGTTGTTCCCGTGCAGCCAATGTCAGGGCCGCAAGCCGGCCTTGCATTTCTTGGATGTCGCTCTCGCGCTTGAGCAGGACGTTGAGGGTGTCGCGAACCAAGCTTTCTTCGAGCACGGGGGCGTGCAGCAGCAGCAGTGTTCGGGCCCAATCCACCGACTCCGCGATCGATGGCGGTTTGCGAATGTTCTCGTTGCGCAGCGACTGAACGAATGAGACCAACTGGCTCAGCAGAAGCTCGGTGATGTTGGGCACCCTGGCGCGCAACACCCGGCGTTCGAGATCGGCATCAGGGAATCCGATGTGCAGATGCAGACAACGCCGCTTGAGCGCGTCGCCCAGTTCACGGGTGTTGTTGGAGGTCAGAACCACCAGGGGCGGCACTTGGGCCCGGATCGTGCCGATCTCGGGGATCGTGACTTGGTAGTCGGACAGCACTTCGAGCAGCAAGGCTTCGAAGGACTCTTCGGACTTGTCCACTTCATCGATCAACAGCACGCTGCCGCCAGGCTGCTCCATGGCCTGCAGCAGAGGCCGCGGTTCCAAAAAATCGCGGGAGAAAAACAGGTCTTGAAAGCCGGCCAGCTTGCTGAAAGCGCCTTGCAAACTGTCCGCAGCGTCCACCAGGTGGCCAATTTTTTCCTTCAGGATTTGCGTGTAGAGCAACTGCTTGCCGTACTTCCACTCGTAAAGCGCCTTGCTGTCGTCCAAGCCTTCGTAGCATTGCAATCGCAGCAGCGCAAACCCCAGCGCTTTGGCGACCGAGACCGCCAGGTCGGTTTTGCCAACACCGGCCGGGCCTTCAATCAGCACCGGCTTGCGCAGATGGTGAGCCAGGTAAAGCGCGGTGGAAATTTGCCGGGTTGAGATGTAGCCCACATCCGCCAATGCGGCGGTGATGGCGTCTATTGATCCAAGACTGGGTGGGTGGGCGGCATGTGTCATGTGCGGGCACTGCCGTGCTTGTTTTTTACGCCCCTTGGGCGGCTCCCTGATTCAAAATTCATATGGAAAGTATGGTTCACAGCGCGCCCTCATGCAACAGCAAACAGGGCTCGGTGCCTAAGGGTTTTCCGTAAGCATTGCCGCTGCAACGCCATGCTTTGTGCTTTGTCGATCCATTTGCAGAAATTTACAAAATCATTTGTGAATGAGAATTATTCGCGTTTATAATAAAGGCTGTCATTCAAAACCACACAAGAGAACCGAACCATGAGTCAACGAAAAACCCAAAGTAGGGCCGCCGGATTGATCCTCGCCATGGCGACTTTATGGACAGGCTCTGCCGCGCATGCGGCAGACCTGGAACTGAGCATGCAAACGGAATACGAGTTTTAAGGACCGCGTGATATCGCACATGTGTCGTGGTGATATCTGAAATACGGGAGGGATTTGCCTTGGATTCGTCAGGGATTCATTTGTATCGGCGGTAAAAATCCAAAGCGTGCGCTATTCCGGCAAGGGTAAGGCAAACAAACACTTCGATTGGCAATTCAGGTGGCGCTGCAAATCGAAGAGAGAGCATCAAAAGCCACCCAGGAAGAAGCCCTGCGCTGATGTCTGCAAACCGCAAACCTTTTTGTGTTTGGGTGCTCCGCAAGCTCAAGACGAGCCACTCGCCAATGGTAAAAAGCAGAATGGCATCGACCCAGATGATTGGAAGGCTGTTGGCGATCAAAGGGAATCTCCCGTGTTCATTTTTTCAAAATACATATTTTTCGAACGAGAGGGGCGTCTCAACGTTCACGTCAGTCAGGTCTGGGAATCAGTTTGTAGGAAACCATTTTCCCTTGTGAGTCAACTTGGGTCAGTACCATGTCACCCGATGCAATGTTCTCACCCATGAAGTCATGAATGTTGACGTGGTGGGTCACCAAGATGAGGGCTTTGCTGCCCTTGGTTTTCAGATTTGCAGAAATAAACTTCTGCAGTTGTTGTGTGGCTTCTTTGGCATTGCTCATTTGATCAAAAAATGAGCCCAACGATGGCTCTATCTTGTAGCCATCAAACTTCAAAAGCGCCGCGGTATCTTTGCATCGGCACCAGGTGCTGGAGCGCACAACGGCATTTTGGACACCTTGTTTTCTGAGCCAGTGACCAATGTTCACAGCTTGTTTTTGACCCTCTTCATTGAGGTTGCGCTGAGTTTTGCAATCTTCCAGTGAGTAGCCCGGTGGATCGCCAATGCCAGGGGCAAGCGTGTGTCTCATCAACAAAACGTACTCACGTGTTGTCACGGATCGCCGTAATGGATCCACTTTGTGATCGGCGTATTGGAGCCACCCAATGATCGCCGTATTGGCACCACCCAATGATCGCCGTATTGGAGCCACTTAGGCGGAGCATTTAG
>CAIWWN010000086.1 GCA_903916355.1 uncultured Burkholderiales bacterium
GCAAGCTCCTACAGAAAACGATCGAGAATTCCCGGTAGGCGCCAGCCTGCTGGCGATCAAGGCCTAGGCGAGCTCGGGTCATCGCTTGCAGGCAAGCTCCTACATGGGATCGTGAGTTTATTTTTTCTTGGCGCCAAGCTTGGACTCGGTGCCGGCCACCAAGCGGTTGATGTTCTCGATGTGGCGCCACACCAAGAGCAATGCCATGACGATCAAGGCGCCCAGCAAAGGCTCGGCGTAGGGCCAGGCGACATCGCCGCCAAAGGCGTAATAGGCCGGCGCAAACAGCGCCGCCGCCAAAGCGGCAAACGAAGAGTAGCGTGAGAACCAGGCGACGATCACCCAGGTCAAGGCCACCGCCAAGCCGAGCAAAGCGTTCACACCGAACAACACACCTGCGGCTGTGGCCACGCCCTTGCCACCTTGAAAGCGAAAGAACACCGGGTACAAATGCCCGATGAAAGCCGCCAGACCGGCCAGGGCGGCGGTGCCTGCGGCCAGTTCATATTCGGCACCCCAGTGCTGCACCGCAAACACCGGTAACCAGCCTTTGGCCGCGTCAAACACCAGGGTCAACACAGCCGCTTTTTTGTTACCCGAACGCAACACATTGGTGGCGCCAGGGTTGTGGCTGCCATAAGAGCGCGGATCGTTCAGACCCATCACGCGACTGATGATGACCGCGAAGCTCAGAGAACCGAGCAAGTAAGAAGCCAGGGTCACGCCCAGCGTGATCAACATGTTATTTTCCAAAGCCAATCTCCTGATAGACACACCAAGGCGAGCCCGTCGCCCATAGGCCTATTCTGCCAGCGTGCACTGCACGGCTTGCGCGCCCAGCAATTGCACGCAGCTTTGCAGCAATGCGCGACAAGGATGACTGAGGTCGTGAAGCCTCGATCGCCAGCAGGCTGGCTCCTACACAGTCCCGGTGAAATGCCGATGTAGGAGCTTGCCTGCAAGCGATCTCCTGGGGTCACACCAACCCAGATCGCCAGCAGGCTGGCTCCTACGCAGTCCCAGCCTTGATCGCCAGCAGGCTGTCTGCTTCATGGTCCGTCTGCGCTTACAGGGCCGGGTCGCGCATGTCCCAGCGGATGGCGTCAATCTGCTTCAGCACTTCAGGGCTCAGGGTGGTGCCCCAGGCGTTCAGGTCTTCGTCCAATTGCGCCAGCGAGGTCACGCCAATGATGGTGCTGGCCACGCGCCATTGGGTGTAGCAAAAAGCCAGCGCCATTTGGGTGGGGGTCATGCCGTTGTCGCGGGCCAATTGGTTGTAGCGGCGCGCGGCCGCCAAGGCTTCGGGGCGGCCCCAGCGTTGCTTGCGCACCGATTCGTAACTGGCCAAGCGTGTGCCTGCGGGCGCATCAGGGCCCGTGGTGCCCGAGGCGTCGAACTTGCCGGTGAGCAAGCCAAAACCCAAAGGCGAGTAAGCCAGCAAAGACACGCCCAGGCGGTGGCAGGTTTCGTCCAAACCGTTTTCCCAGGTGCGGTTCACCAAGCAGTACGGGTTTTGCACCGTGGCCACACGCGGCAAGCCATGCTGCTCGGCCAAGCGCACAAACTCGTGCACGCCATAAGGCGTTTCGTTGGACAAGCCGATGTAGCGCACCTTGCCGGCTTTCACCAGCTGGCTCAAAGCTTCGAGTTGCTCGTGGATCGGCGTGGCCGAGGTTTCTTTGGCCGGGTCGTAGTAGACCGTGCCAAAGGCCGGCACATGGCGCTCAGGCCAGTGGATTTGGTACAGGTCGATCACATCGGTTTGCATGCGGCGCAGGCTGGCATCGCAAGACTGGGCAATGTCTTGCGCCGTCATGCCCTTGCCTTCGCGCACCCAAGGCATGCCGCGCGATGGCCCGGCCACTTTGGTGGCCAGCACCAGTTTTTGCCGAGCGCCAGGGTGCTTGGCAAACCAATTGCCAATGATGGTTTCGGTCGCGCCACAGGTCTCGGCTTTGGCGGGGACCGAGTACATTTCGGCCGTGTCAATGAAGTTGACACCACGCCCCAGCGAGTGGTCCAGGATGGCATGCGAATCAGCCTCATTGACCTGTTCGCCAAAGGTCATCGTGCCCAGACAAATGGGGGTGACGTGCAGATCGGTGTGAGGAAGTTGAAGGGTCTTCATGGAGGGGGGCCTGCTGTGCATTGCGTGGGTTGGAGGTGATGCATTGAGTGTACGCAGTCGGAATGCACCCACATGCGACCTTCGGTATTCAGTCGTGAGATTTGCGCCCACTTTCAGCACGTTCTTGTTCTTGCAAACGCAAAATCCGCCGCTGCACTTTGCCGGTGGTGGTCATGGGCAAGGCATCGATGAACTCGATTTCTTTGGGGTACTCATAGGGCGCCAACAAACCCCTGACGTGTTGTTGCAAGGCCGCGATGACCTTGCGTTCAAACTCGAGCGCCGATGCTGCTCGTTGTCGTTGCGCCTGAAAATCGGGCGACAGCACCACATAGGCTTTGACCAAAGCGCCTCTATCCTTGTCGGGCTTGGGCACCACCGCCGCATTCGCCACGGCCGGGTGTTTAATCAAGCAGTTCTCAATCTCGCCCGGTCCGATGCGGTAGCCGGCGGCTTTGAACATGTCGTCGGTGCGGCCTTGGTACCAAAGGTAGCCGTCGGCATCTGCCACGGCCATGTCGCCGGTGCGGCACCAGTCGCCGGTGTATTTGGCTTTTGTCGCGGCCTCGTTGCGCCAGTAGCCCAAGAAGAACACTGGGTCCGGGTGGCCGTGCACATCAAAACGATGCACCGCCACTTCGCCGCTCGTGCCCGCCGGGCATTCGTGACCGTGCTCGTCGATCACCGCCACCCGATGCCCCGGGTAGCCTTTGCCCATGCTGTTGGCGCGCGCGGGCCACAAGCGGGCGCAATTGCCCACCACGTAATTGATTTCGGTCTGGCCAAACATCTCGTTCACCGTCACGTCCAGCTCCTGCTCGCAGTAGGCAAACACCGCGTCGCCCACAGCTTCGCCGGCGCTCATCAGGGCTTGCAGTTGCAAGCGGTACTGTGCACGCGGGTGCGGCACCGCTTTCATCATGGCTTTGAGCGCGGTGGGGAATAAGAAGCTGTGCGTAACCTGGTGCTCGGCCAAAATTTCAAACGCCACCTCAGGCCCAAAGCGTCCGTTGAACGCCACGATCGGGCGGCCGAAGTACAGGCTCGGGAGCAAGGCGTCCATCAGGCCACCGGTCCAAGCCCAGTCGGCGGGCGACCAGAACACGGCTTTAGAGGGTTTGCGGGCATCGAAGGGATCAAAGCCAAACCAGTTTTGGCTACAGACAAAGCCGGTCAGATTGCCGATCAGGGCGCGGTGCGGAATCAAAGCGCCTTTGGGGTTGCCAGTGGTGCCGCTGGTGTAGATCAACACCGCCGGGTCTTCGGCCAAAGTGCGCAGGGGTTTAAAGCGCGGCTGGGCGCCAGCCAAAGCCCGATCCCAATGCACATCACAGGCGCTTGCGCCCTCGTTGGGTGCACCCTCTAGGCCTACGCCAATCACGGTTTGCAAGCCGGGGAAATCGGCCCGGGCTGCGGCCACAGCGGGCAAGGCCGCCGCTTCACAGATCACCACGCGGGCGTCACTGTCTTGCAGGCGAAACGCCAAGGCCTCAGGCCCGAACAGCATGGACAGCGGCATGGCCACCGCCCCCATTTGCAGCACCGCCATGTAGGCCACGGCGGTTTCAAAGCGCTGCGGCATGACCATGGCCACCCGGTCGCCGGGCTGCACGCCCAGGCCCTTAAGCACTTGGCTTAAGCGGTTGGCCGCTTGCTGCAACTGCGCATAGGTGTACAAACGTGGCCGCTGGTCGAGCCGGTGCTCACGCAGCGCCACACGGCGCGCGGCATCGGGCGCTGCAGCCCAGCGGCCGCAACACACCTGGGCCATGTTGAAATGGCGGTCCACTTGCCAGCCAAATTGCGCATGAAGTGCGGCGTAACCATCGGCATAACCGTCGTGATGATCGTCTTGGTGACTGTCTCTCATTGTTTTCCTCCTTATGATCGAAAGTATGTACCAAGAAAGAAGAACTTCAAGCAGTCAATGGGTGCCTTTGCGCGGTTTGCGCTACCACGTGCGCACCTGGGGGCAACCCGTGCCGGGCAGCACGCCGCTGGTCTTGGCCCACGGCTGGATGGACGTGGCCGCCTCCTGGCAGTTCATGGTCGACGTCCTCAGCGACGCCTTTTTCAATGGCCGCCAAATCATTGCGCCCGACTGGCGCGGTTACGGCCTGACCGAAGGCCCACCCACCGATTGTTACTGGTTGCCCGACTACCTGGGTGACTTGGACGCCCTGCTTGATGTGCTGTGCCCCGACCAATCCATCGACCTGGTCGGTCACAGCATGGGTGGCAATGTGGTGATGCATTACGCCGGTTGCAGGCCCGAGCGGATTCGCCGTTTGGTGAACTTGGAGGGTTTTGGCATGCCGACCACCCGCGCCGAGCAAGCGCCCAAGCGCCTGACGCAGTGGCTGGACGAGATCAAGGCCTTGAAAAATGGCGAGTCAGACCTGCGAACCTACCCCGATGCGGCCGGCGTGGCCGCGCGCCTGATGAAAACCAACCGTCGCTTGAGCCCCGACAAAGCCAACTGGCTGGCCCAGCATTGGGCCGCGCCCAACGAGTCAGGCCAGTGGCGCATCTTGGGCGATGCCGCGCACAAGGTGATCAATCCCTACATCTCGCGGGTCGAAGAAATTCTGGAAATTTACAAGCGCATCAGCGCCCCCACCTTGTTCATTGAAGCCTCTGACGACTCCCTGAGCGGCTGGTGGAAAGGCCGCTTCTCGCTCGCCGAATTCCATGAACGGCTGCAATCGGTGCCCCATCTGCAAAAAGGTCTGGTGCCCGATGCGGGTCACATGCTGCACCACGACCAACCTCAGGTGCTGGCCAACATGCTGGAAGCGTTTTTACAGTCCTGA
>CAIWWN010000087.1 GCA_903916355.1 uncultured Burkholderiales bacterium
CAATGCGCTTGTCACTCCATTTGGCAATGCCACCCGAGAACAATTCGGCCAACAAGTCGCCCGTCAATTTCAATTGGCCAGGCTTGACACCTTCAACGTTGATCACAGCCACAATGCCGCCAATGATGGCCGGGAATTGAACCATGCCGTCTTTTTCCAAGTCATCAAAACTCACGGGGTTGTCGGTAGCACCAAAGTCAACGGTTTTGGCTTTGATCTGCTTGATACCGCCCGATGAACCGATGGACTGGTAATTCATGCTCACACCGGTCTTGGCTTTGTAGGCCTCGGCCCATTTGGCGTACACGGGGTAAGGAAAGGTGGCGCCGGCGCCAGTGATTTCAGCGGCAAAAGTCGTTGCGGCAACAACGGACAAGCCCAATGCGGCCACCCAGGATTTGATTTTCAACATAGCATTCCTTATCAAAGGTTAGTGAACACTGTTCAAAGCTTTTTGAACATGGTCCTGACTCTAGCCATCGATTGTGACAATAGCATGTCAATTCAAAGAAGTCTTATGCGGGGAGACGCCTGCAGGTATTTTTCCAAGTCGTCATCAAACTGACAAGGAAAGGTCACAAAATGGAGGCTTGTGCGCGATAAAAAACCTGAGTTTGATCACTTTTCATGAAAAACGGACAACTATTAGCTGCAGTGGACTTGGGATCCAACAGCTTTCGACTTGAAATTGGTCACTTGGACCACGGGCAGATCAGGCGGGTGGAATACCTCAAAGAAACCGTCAGACAAGGCAATGGACTGGACAGCGAGCGCAATCTCTCACTGGTGGCCATGCAAAGGGGCTGGGATTGTCTGGCGCGGTTTGCCGAACGCATCTCGGGTTTTGAGCCGAGTCAGGTCCGCGCCGTCGCCACCCAAACCCTGCGTGAAGCACGCAACCGCGATGTTTTCTTAGAAAAAGCCCAAACGATTTTGGGTTTCCCCATCGAAATCATTCCCGGGCGCGAAGAAGCTAGGCTGATTTATTCAGGCGTGGCCCACTTGCTGCCGCAGTCCGATGAACGCCGCTTGGTGATTGATATCGGCGGCCGCTCCACAGAGATGATTTTGGGCCAAGGCTTCAAGCCCACCACACTGGAGTCTTACCGCGTGGGCAGTGTGGCCTGGTCGATGAAGTATTTTCCAGACGGTTTGTTCACCCCCATGGCTTTTGATATGGCCGAAGTAGCGGCCAAAGCCATATTGGATGAAGTCTTGACGGTGTACCGCCGCAAAGACTGGGATGTGGCTTATGGCGCCTCCGGCACCATTGGCGCCGTGATGGACGTGCTCGAAGCGGCGGGACGGCCTGCAGGCCCCATCACCCGTGAAGGCTTGTATTGGCTCAAAGAGAAACTCATCAAATCGGGTCGTTCTGATCAGCTCAAACTCGATGGCATCAAGGAAGACCGACGCCCCGTGATTGGCGGTGGTTTGGCCATTTTGATGTCCTTGTTTGAATTGCTCGACATCGACGAATTGCATGCCGCGCAAGGCGCATTGCGTCAGGGCGCCTTGTACGACCTGCTCGAGCGCGATGAAAGTACCGACATTCGTGAATCGATGGTCGAATGGTTGTCCAAGCGCTTTGGCATTGATGCACAGCAAGCACAGCGCGTGAGTCACACGGCGGCTTTGCTCTTCAAAAAAATCCCGCCCACAGCAACCGCAGATGACTTGTCGCCCATGCAACGCAAACTGATTTGGGCGGGCCGCTTGCATGAGGTCGGCGCACACATTTCGCATGCGGATCACCACAAACACGGCGCCTATATTTTGGACAATGCCGACCTGCCCGGATTCTCCGTACCGGAGTTGCACCGTTTGAGTCAATTGGTGCTGGGGCATCGTGGCAAATTGCGCAAGCTTGAAGGCAACCTGCTGGATCCTGGCTTTGTGCATCAATTGTTTGCCTTGCGCCTCGCGGTGATTTTGTGCCATGCCAGACGAGACCCTGACCTCAAGGGTTTTGACCTGTCACATCACGACCAGCCGGCACAGGGCTTCACCATCAACACGCGCAAAGGCTGGGCGGCGCTGTGGCCACAGTCGGCGCATTTGCTGCGCGAAGAGTGCATTGCTTGGCAAAAAACACCCTGGGCGGTGACCTTCAACAGTTTGTGATCTTGCGCTAGTTCAGTTTGCGCCAGATCAATTTGCGCCAGATCAATTTGCGCCAGATCAGTTGCGCCAGATCAGTTGCCACGGGCCTTTAAACGGTATAAACTGTATACACCGTTTTAAAAGGAGCTTTCATGCCAACTTCCATTTCAACTGCAACACCAGCGCCAGCCTCAGCAGCAGCAAAAACTGCCGCCAAGCCTGCCCGCAAAGCCGCTGTGGCCAAACGCGCGGCCCCAGCACGCAAAGCCAGCCCAGCCAAAACTGCGACGCCACGCAAAGCCGTGGCCAAGAAGCCAGTCGCCAAACCTGCGGCCAAAGTCATCGTCAAAGCCGCTGCAAAAACGGTGAAAGTTGTGAAAGCCATTGAGCCCAGCAAAATCAAAGCGCCCAAAAAACCAAAATTAGTGCGTGACAGTTTCACCATGCCCAAAGACGAGTACCAGGCCATTGACAGCCTGAAGCAACGCGCCACAAGCCTGCACCACAGCGTAAAAAAGAGCGAGTTGCTGCGCGCCGGCATCATGGCTTTGAGCACCATGGACGACAAGGGCTTTGCCGCCATCTTGGCCAAAGTGCCAGCCCTCAAAACCGGTCGCCCTGGCCGCGGCTGAAACTGCTTCTTGCAGGATTACAGCAAATCGGGGTTTTGGACCGTCACGATCACGGTTTGCTGAACACCCTCACGTAAGCGGCTGCGCAACCACCACACAGCCCCTTTGCGCACCGCGCACTCTTGCTCAGACAAACCCAGCAAAGCCGCGATGATGCGGCCCAAGGTGGGTTGGTGTCCGATGATGACGACAGGCATTTTGGAGTCTGGCCAGCCCGCAGCCAGCAGCACCTGATCGGGTTCGGCATTTGGCGACAGTTCATCGCGCATTTTGAATTTCCGGTTCAAAGCGCGGGCCGTTTGCTCAGTTCTGACGGCAGGACTGACCAACACCCGCACACCCACGGGTAATTGGCGGTCTAACCAAGCGGCCATGCGTTTGGCCTGCTTTTCTCCTTTGGGTGTCAGTTTGCGACTCAAGTCGTCTTGGCCGTCTATGGGTTCGAATGCTTCGGCGTGGCGCCAAAAAATCAGATCCATTTCTGTCTCCTTGAGGGATTACTTTGTCTGACGGGCATCGGCCGCGTAGCGGCGCATCAACATGGCTTGGGCGCTGTGCACATGGCGACCCTTTTTTTCCAATTTGGTGTACTGACCTTCAGGGCCCAAGCACCAGGCATTGCGCCCGTCTTGCAAATACAAGTTCAGGCATTCGTCGACCACTCGCTGGCGCAAAACCGGATCTTCCACCGGCCAGGCCAATTCGATGCGGCGAATCATATTGCGGTTCATCCAGTCGGCACTGGACAAATACAGACTCTCTTTGGCGCCGGCCACAAAATAAAAAACCCGGGTGTGCTCCAAAAATCGACCCACCACCGAACGCACTCGGATGTTGTCGGTGTAGCCCGGCATTTCGGCGGGCAGCATACAGGCGCCGCGAATAATCAGATCAATCTGCGCGCCTTTTTGCCCCGCGCGAATCAGGGCGCCAATCAAATCAACATCGGTCAAGGCATTCATTTTGACCATGACTTTCGCTGCTTGCCCCAGCGAGGCCGCAGTCCCGACCGCGTCCAATTGCGCGATGATCTTGCGCTGCAACTGAAAAGGGGCAACCCACAATTTGTTCATGCGGTGCAAGCGACTTTGGCTGGCCACATGCATGAACAATTGATCCATGTCCGCCGTGAGCTGGGGATTGCAGGTCAAATAGCTGATGTCGGTGTACAAGCGGGTGGTTCGGGGGTTGTAATTGCCCGTCGACAGGTGTCCATATTTCCTCAGCCCTCGGCCTTCACGGCGTGTCACCAAGAGCATTTTGGCGTGGGTTTTCAAACCCACCACGCCGTACACCACCTGAGCGCCGACCGACTCCAGTTGCTCTGCCACATTGATGTTTGCTTCTTCATCAAACCGGGCTTTCAACTCGACCACAGCCGTCACTTCTTTGCCGTGCCGCACCGCCTCGCGCAGCAAATCCAGCATGACCGTGTCATTGCCAATGCGGTAGATGGTTTGTTTGATCGCCAGCACTTGGGGGTCGTAGACGGCTTCACGCAAAAAGTCCAACACCCCATCAAAACTTTCAAAAGGTTGGTGAATCAACACATCGCCTTTTTGCATGCGTTCAAACACCGATGCACCCCGCTGCAATTGCTTGGGGTAACTGGCTTGAAAAGTGGGGAATAACAATGCGGGTTGATCCACCAGGTCAATCAACTGGTTCAATCGCACCAGGTTCACGGGGCCAGCCACGCGAAACAGAGCGACTTCAGGCAATTCAAATTGCTTAAGTAAAAAATCGGACAAATGCGTGGAGCAACTTTCTGACACCTCCAACCGAACCGCCTCGCCGTAATTGCGATGCTGCAGGCCGTGGCGCAGGGCGGTTCTCAAATTTTCGACATCGTCTTCGTCGACTGCCAAATCAGAGTGGCGCGTGACACGAAACTGCGAAAACTGACCCACCTCACGACCGAGGAACAATTCAGACAGATGCGCACGGATGACACTCGACAACAGCACAAAACTTGCACCCGGCCCGGCCACCTTGGTGGGCATGCGGATGACGCGCGGCAACACACGGGGGACTTTGACAATGGCGATGTCATTGTGGCGACCAAAGGCATCTTTACCCGTCAGTTGCACAATGAAGTTCAGCGACTTATTGGCCACTTGCGGAAAGGGATGGGAAGGATCCAACCCCACGGGTACCAACAAGGGCTTGACCTCGCGCACAAAGTAGTCATGCACCCATTTTCTTTGGGCCAAATTGCGTTCGCCATGGGACAAAATTCGAATGGATTCTTTTTCCAAAGCTGGCAGCAACACCTGGTTGTACAGGCTGTATTGGTCAGCGACCAATTGCGCAGCCTTGCTGTAATTGAGCTTGAAAGTCTCGCTGCTGTAGAGCCCTTTGTGATCATGGTGAGCATGTGCGGCCAAATGCAACATGGCGCGTACTTCAAAAAATTCGTCCAGATTGGACGACACGATGCACAGGTAGCGCAATCTTTCTAACAGCGGAACTTCTGCGCGTTTGGCCCAATCGAGCACTCGCACGTTGAAATCCAAAATACTGGCATCACGGTCCAGTAAACCGGCCACCTTGAGCGGCGCGCCCTCAGAACCTGGACTTTTTTTAGAAATTGACATTGAAATTCATTTCATTGGGACTTGACCGTTGACCCTCGATTGGGCAATAAAGTCATGCCCCATTTGATGTCAAATACATGACAATTTAATGAAAATCTGCTGACATAGGGTGACTTAGGTCAAGAAACCACAGCAATGCCTTTGTGACTGCTCAGCCGCATCTGATTGACTTCATCAAAACTGAGAATTTCGAGTCGCCCGTCCATGTGCTCCACCATGGCGGTCAGACTCTCGACCCAATCGCCGTCGTTGCAATACAAAATACCGTTGATTTCCCGAATTTCGGCATGGTGGATATGACCGCACACCACGCCCTGAAAACCATGCTTGGCGGCTTGTGAAGCCACGGCCACTTCAAAGTCGCTGATGAAATTGACGGCTTTTTTCACTTTCAATTTCAAGTAAGCCGACAAGGACCAATAGGGCAAACCAAACTTGGCGCGCAAATGGTTCAAGTAGCGGTTGAGCTTGAGCGTCAACTCGTACATGGAGTCGCCCAAATAAGCCAACCATTTGGCCAACTGGATGACGCCATCAAAATGATCGCCATGGATCACCCACAATTTTTGGCCGATGGCGGTGGTGTGCACGGTCTCTTTGACCACTTCAATCCCGCCGAAGGAGTGACCAATGAAGCCGCGGGCAAATTCATCATGGTTACCCGGTACAAAGACCACGCGGCAACCTTTGCGGGCACGCCGCAGGAGTTTTTGCACCACATCGTTGTGCGCTTGAGGCCAATACCAGCGGCGGCGCAACTGCCAACCATCAATGATGTCGCCCACCAAATACAAGGTGTCACTGCTGTGGGTGCGCAAAAATTCCAGCAAAGCTTCGGCCTGACACCCGGGGGTGCCCAGATGGACATCAGAAATGAAGATGGCCCGAAAGTGCTTCTCCTCGCCCTCCTCGTGCGCGTCCTCTGCAGGTTCGCGTGAGGCTTGCTGCAGCACTTGCGCGTAATTGGCCGCAATCGAAGGTGGCTCATTGGCTGTTTTTGCAACAAAGCCCATTGAAGCGCTGCCCATGCTCAAACTCCGTTGAAGTGCTTGCGGTAGCGCGCAGGCATATCCGCCACCCGCATCATCATGGGCAGGTCGGCAGAGTTGAAATCAGGATCCCAAGCGGGTGCACCCAGCACCTTGGCGCCCAAGCGCAAATAGCCTTTGATCAGCGCAGGAGGCTCCACTTGCAAATGGCGATCGAGCTGCTCCACCGGCAAGGGAAGACGGGGCCGCACATGGTATTCAACAGAAGCCATGTGGCTTGCACTCACTTGCGACCAAATGCTGGCCGCCACATCGCCAGAGACCATGCCGTTGTGCAGCATGGGAATGCTGGCACAGCCAATCATGGTGTCCAGTTGGTTACGGTTCATGAACTCAAACAGGGCGCCCCACAGCGCCAAAATGACACCCCCATGGCGATGCTCAGGGTGAACACAGCTGCGACCCAACTCCACCATGCGTGAGCGAATGCTGCGCAAGCGGGTCAAATCAAATTCGGTATCGCTGTAAGTGCCCCCTGCGCGTTTGGCTTGGGCCGGGGTCAACACCCGGTAGGTGCCAATCACCTGCTCAGTCAATACATCGTGCACCAGCAAATGCTCACAATAGTCATCGAACACGTCGATGTCGTGACCGGGCACCTTGCAGGCCAACTGCGCCCCCATCTCTCCAGCGAATACATCGAATCTCAGCTTCTGAGCGGCCCGCACGTCGTCTTCGTGCTGCGCCCAGGATACCCGGATGCCGCCACGCGCCACTGGGGTAGACGGAAGCGAAATGGTTGCACCGCCCTGATGAAGTGACCCCCTGGGCAAAATAGCAGGCGAGAGGGAAAAAGTTGGGGTTGGAATTTCTTTCATCTGGGGCTCCTTCGGTTGTCTATCGGCACAAGGTTTTTTCGCTTTGACCAGCGTCATCTTGTCGGCCACCCGTGACAAGGTTGTGGCAGTCAAATGACAAATACATGAATTGACAACGGCCGCGCATGACTTCTTCTGGTCACGGTTTTGTCATATAACAAGCCGAAAATCACGACAAAGGAAACCACCATGTCGCGACCCGAGCCCACCTATTTAGAAGAAGATCAAATTCGCCGCCTGCGTGAAGACCTGCTGGACACCCTCGACGAAGAATTCGAGATGGAAATTGACGATCGTTTGTCTGCGGGCGGCAACGATCATTTGGGGGTCAACGCGGCATCACGCGCGCATTACTTTCGCGAATTGCTGCGCTTGCAAGGCGAATTGGTCAAATTGCAAGACTGGGTGGTGGCGCACCGCCAGCGCGTGGTGATTTTGTTTGAAGGCCGAGACGCCGCAGGCAAAGGGGGCGTGATCAAACGCATCACCCAGCGCTTGAATCCTCGCGTGTGCCGCGTGGCAGCGCTGCCCGCACCCAACGACCGGGAGCGCACGCAGTGGTATTTCCAGCGCTATGTGGCGCACTTGCCGGCGGCCGGAGAAATCGTGTTGTTTGACCGCAGTTGGTACAACCGCGCCGGGGTCGAAAGGGTCATGGGCTTTTGCAATGACGAAGAGTACGAAGAGTTCTTTCGCACCGTGCCTGAGTTTGAAAAAATGTTGGTCCGCAGCGGCATCACGCTGATTAAATACTGGTTCTCGATCACCGACGATGAACAGCATGCCCGCTTCTTGGGCCGCATTCACGATCCTTTGAAGCAGTGGAAACTCAGCCCCATGGATTTGGAAAGCCGACGCCGTTGGGAAGACTATACCCGCGCCAAAGAAACCATGATCGAGCGCACGCACATTCCTGAAGCGCCTTGGTGGGTGGTACAAGCCGTGGATAAGAAAAGCGCACGTCTCAATTGCATTGACCACTTGCTAGGTCATTTCAACTACCACGAGATCGATCACGATGGCGTTCAGCTCCCTGCACGGGTGCGCAACCCGGACTACATTCGCCACCCTGTACCGGATGACATGGTGGTCCCTGAAAAATACTAAATGCCTTGGCCCAGGTAACGCTTGCGCCAAAAGTAAACGGGTAAGCCCAAGCCCAAGACCACCATGCCGAGCTCGGTCCACCACAGACCAAGCTCGGAGTGGAGGATGGGAAAGTTTTCGAAATTCATGCCAAAAAAACCGGTGATCAAATTCAGCGGTAGGAAGATGGCGGTCAGCACCGTCAGGGTTCGCATGATGTCGTTGGTGCGGTTGCTCTGCGCGTTGAAGTGCATCTGCACCGCCGTTTCAGCACTTTGCTCCAGGCGCTGCACGTGGTGCACGACACGCTCAATATGTTCCAGCACATCGCGGCTGCGTACTTTCAGTAACTCCAAAGCCCGCGAGTGATCGTCGGGGTTCAAGGGCTGATCGTTCAAAGCATCGGTCCAATCTTGGATTGCGGCCCGCTGGTCCTCGCAAATTTCATCCAAATAATGCAGGGACAGGCGCGCGTCAAGCAAGGCGCTCCAGTTGTTGAACCGGGTATGGGGGTTCAACAACTCACTTTGCCAATGGTCCAACTGCCGTGTCAATTCTCGGCGCAGATTCAAATAACCGTCCACCATTTGGCTCACCACCCGCAGCATGAGATCGGCTGGACTGGCGGGCATGCGGTTCATTTGCTGATGAGCCGACATGTCCACCGCTTGCAACAAGCGCGCTGCAAAACTCTCCCGAATACCGCAGTCAGCCGGATGCACCGTCACCAACACGCGGTCAAACACCACGAAGGCCACGGGACTGGTGTCTATACGGCGCAGCACAGGGGGCCCTCCCCGATCGCTTGTGCGATGAAGTAGTTCCCCGGGCCGGGACAGGTCCGACTCACTTTGTCCTGTGGCCAAGCGTCGAAACACCAACAAGTTGTAATCCGACGTGAAGTCGAAATGCGATGGCAGTTGCTTGTTCAAGACATCTTGCACATGCAAATCCAACAAAGTGGCGTTGCACAAGGTCTGTAAAGTGGTCTGCACCTGGTTTTGCAAGACTTCGAATTCACGTCTGGAAAATGCCATCCAGACAAATCCCTGGTCGGGCAGACGCAGAGGCATGGTGTCGGTCTCTGCGACTGAACCTGTTGCGATCGAAAAAACTCTCATGAATCACCCACGCTTGAGCACATGGACTGAACCGTTGCAGCCCTTGTGTCAATCATGTAATCAAGCCATGAATCTTTGATGACAAACGCATGTCTCGGCTGTGGTGATAATCACATTTTTGGAAAGAAAACCCTGATGATCCTCGAACTCGCCGATATTCGCATTGCACCCGGTCAGCAAGCCGCTTTTGAAGAGGCGATCGCTCGGGGTCTGAACACCGTCGCTGTCAACGCCAAAGGCTTTCAAGGGGCTAAGGTCAACCGCGGCATTGAAAGCCCTGAACGTTATATCTTGCAAATATTTTGGGATACCTTGGAGGACCATACCGTCGGCTTTCGCCAGTCGCCTCTGTTCACAGAATGGCGCGCCATCGTGGGGCCTTTTTTTGCGGCCCCTCCCGTGGTCGAGCACTTCGAACTGGCGCTCAAATCGTCTTGAGCGGGTCTGACATTGGCCTGGGCTTGCGCCCAGGCCAATGGACTTAGGGTTTAGCCATCTGGCGCTCGGCCAGGTAAATCTCAATACGGCGATTTTTGCCGCGACCGGCCTCGGTGCTGTTATCGGCCAGCGGCTGCTTGGCACCATGGCCCTCGGAGGCAATGCGGCGAGCGTCCACGCCCTTGGCGACCAAGTAATCACGTGCACTCTCGGCGCGATGGACAGACAAAGGATTGTTCACCGCTTCGGACCCTGTGCTGTCGGTGTGACCCACGATCCGCACTTCGGTGTTGGCTTGGCTGTTCAAGCCTTGCGCGAACTGGTCCAACACCGGTTGCAAGTTGGGCTTGATGTTGTAGCGGCCGGAATCAAATGAAATGTCGTTCGGAATATTGAGCTTGAGCTGGTTGTCCTGCGTTTGCGTGACCAACACCCCAGTGCCGGCCGTGGCTTTTTCCATGGCCTGCTTTTTTTCTTCCATGTTCTTGGACCAGACATAACCGCCCAATGCACCGACCGCTGCACCAACGGCTGCGGACTGACGGCTGTCGCCGAGCAAGACGCCCGCCAAAGCACCCAAGCCGGCGCCGGTTGCCGCACCTTTTTGTTCAGCGGTGGGATTGGCACAACCGGCGAGCAAGGTCGAGGCGGCACACAGCAAGGCCACGAAGGGGGTGAACGAGAATTTAGTTTGAGTCATAAAAGCCTCCTTGAAATTAAAAAATAAATACACCTTTGTAATGTACTGGTGCATCATCTTCAATAACAGGACGCAGTTGTGAGCAAACTCAACATACGCAACAAACTGTGAACAAGATCAAACTCTGCTTAGTGCGCTCACTAACTTACCCAACAAAGCCACCAACTGCTGCTGCTCCTGCGCTTGCAAGGGTTGCAATATCAAGGCTTGCGCCTGTGTGACCAGTGGCGCCATTTCAATGAGGGCTTTTTTGCCATTGGGCGTCAGCCACAGCAATTTACGACGACGGTCCTGGGGAGAGGCTTCACGGCGCACCCATCCTTTGGTTTCTAAGCGACCGATCACCGAGCCAAAGGTGGCTGCGTCGAAAGCCACCCGCGCAGCCAAACTCACCTGGTCGGTGCCAGGCGCGTCCATGAGCGCATTCAAGATCGCAAATTGAACCGGGGTGACATCAAAAGCCGCCAGGTGTTCCGCAAATACCGCAACCGCAATTTGTTGCGCTCTTCGGATCAAGTGACCGGGCGCATGGGCAAAATCAAAACTTTGTGTCATGGCCTGATTTTAAAGAACCTGCCAAGCCCTCCAAACTGCCTGCTGAAAAGCGGTAAAGTTCGTTCCATCAACTTGCCCATGTGAAATGACCATGAATTACCTTTTTACGCCTACTGCACCCGTTTCTGTTCCTGTTGTGGGCTCGACTGCACATTTCCCGGTGCACCGCATTTACTGTGTGGGCCGTAACTACGAGGAACACGCCAAGGAGATGGGCTTCACCGGCCGCGAACCTCCGTTTTTCTTTTTGAAGCCTGCCGATGCACTGATCGTGGTCGAAGCCGGCCAAACCGGTGTCTTACCCTATCCCAGCTTGACGCAAAACTTTCACCATGAGATTGAGTTGGTGTTGGCAATCGGCACTGGCGGCAAAAATATCAAGGCCGTCGACGCCATGAAGCATATTTATGGCTATGCCGTGGGCATGGACATGACCCGCCGAGATTTGCAAAACGACATGAAGAAACAAGGCCGCCCTTGGTGCATTGGCAAGGCTTTTGACCATTCAGCGCCCATCGGCCCCATCACACCCGTGGCTGAAGCAGGCGATGTCGCCCATGCTGAAATTGCCTTGCAAGTCAACGAGCAGGTCCGCCAAATCAGCACTGTTGCCAAATTGATCTGGAACATGGCTGAAACCATTGAACACCTGTCGGCCGCTTGGGAGCTTCAGCCTGGCGATTTGATTTACACAGGAACCCCCGAAGGCGTGGCCGCGGTCGTTCCGGGTGATATCTTGACTGGCCATGTGGCCGGACTGGAATCCCTCACGGTCAAAGTGGCCTGACCCCTTGGGTAAGTACCAATTAACCGACCAAACGGTTGGTTTATGATCGTCTTTTGCTTTCGTGTTCAGTTTTGTTGATTTATTTTGATTTTTCCTACTCGGAGACCCAATGAAGCTATTTTTAAAACATGCCGCCCTGACCGCCAGCCTGGCCTGCGCCACCTGGGGTGTACAGGCCCAGACCGTGACCCTCAAGGTTCATCACTTCTTGGGCCCACAATCGATTCAGCACACCACCATGCTGGGCGAATGGTGCAAAAACCTTGCCCGTGATTCCAAAGATCACCTTAAATGCGACATCTTTCCCGCCATGCAACTGGGCGGCACTCCGCCCCAGTTGTATGAGCAAGCCCGTGACGGCGTGATCGATGTGGCTTGGACCCTGCAGGCTTACACCCCCAAGCTGGCCAAACTCGAAGTCTTTGAATTACCCTTCATGATGACGAATGCGGAAGCCACCAGCCGTGCTGCTTGGGACTATGCGCAAAAGTTTGCGCAAGATGACTTCAAGGATGTGAAGATGCTGGCCATTCACGTGCATGGCCCAGGCAACATTTACACCAAGTCCAAAGCCGTCACGACCATGGCCGATTTGAAGGGCATGAAAGTGCGCGCCCCAACTCGCCAGGTCAACAAAATGGTGGCCATGATGGGTGCAACCCCAGTGGCCATGCCGGTGCCGCAAGTGCCTGAAGCCTTGTCCAAAGGCGTGATCGATGGCGCCGTCATCCCTTACGAAGTGGCGCCTGGCTTGAAGGTGAACGAGTTGACCAACTTCACGGCCGAGACCGATCGGAACTACAACGCGCTGTACACCACCGTGTTTGTGGTGCCGATGAACAAGGCCAAGTACGACTCCTTGCCGCCCGATCTGAAAGCCGTGATCGACAAAAACTCGGGCCGCGAATTCTCAGCGTTCTTGGGCAAAACCCAAGCTGGACAGGACGTGCCCAGCAAGAAAATCTTTGAGGCTTCCGCCAACCAGAAAATCAGCATCATCCCCAAGGCTGAGCTGGAAAAATGGAAAAAAGCCACCGATTCTCTGGACGATGCCTGGGTCGCTGAAATGACCGGCAAAGGCATGGACGGCAAAGGCATGCTGCAAAGCGCCACCGACCTGATCAAGCAATACACCAAGTAATCCTTGGAGGCCGACACACCGGAATCCATGCGGTTGGCATGGGTTCCGGTTTTTTTCAGCTTTAAAAAAGCTTGTCAATTACTTTTCTTTTGAAGCCTAGAACACCATGTTGCTTTCCTCTGCACTAGAGCGGCTCGCCCGTTTATGCAGCATTTTGGGTGGTCTTTTGATGACCGGCCTGATGCTGATGACTTGTTACAGCCTGATCGGTCGCAACGTCTTTGACACCGCACTGATTGGCGACTTTGAGCTGACGGGCATCGGCTCTGGCGTGGCCATTGCCTTTTTCATGCCGCTGTGTCAGTTCAAGCGTGACAACATCATCGTGGACTTCTTCACGGCCAACCGCCCGGCGGCCTTTAACTTCAAGCTCGATCGTTTTGGCGATTTTCTGATGTTGATCATTTTCTTTCTGCTGGCTTGGCGCTGCGGCTTTGCGGCCGTCAATGCCAAAGAAACCGAGGGGGCCTCGATGTTGCTGGGGTTTCCTGACTGGATCGTATTCACCGGCATGTGCATTCCCTTTTCCTTGACCGCCTTCATTGCGGCCATGCAAACCATCTCCCGTTTTAACCCTGAAGCAGAGGTGACCGCATGACCCCGATCCAGTTGGCTTTGCTCATTTTTGGAGTGATGCTGTTCCTGATGGTGGTGCGCGTGCCCATTGCCGGGGCCATGTTCATCGCGGGTGCCGTTGGCTTTATCTTGCAGTCCGGCGTGTCCCCTTTCCTCAATTTCGTCAACAACCTGGCCTTTGCGCGTTTGGCCAATTACGATTTATCGGTGATCCCCTTGTTCATTTTGATGGGGCACTTTGCCACCCAAGGCGGCATCAGCAAGGCTTTGTTCCAGTTTGCAGCCGCCGTGATGGGTCGCTTCAAAGGGGGTCTGGCCATGGGCGCGGTGTTGGCTTGTGCGGCCTTCGGCGCGATTTGCGGTTCGTCTGTCGCCACTGCGGCCACGATCACCGGCGTGGCTTTGCCGGAAATGAAGCGCCATGGTTACTCGGGCCGCTTGGCCACAGGCACCTTGGCCGCGGGTGGCACTTTGGGCATTTTGATCCCACCCTCGGTGCCTCTGGTGATTTACGCCATCTTGACCGAGCAAAACATCGCCAAGCTGTTTGCGGCAGCCATGTTGCCCGGCATCATTGCCATGGTGGGTTACATGATCGCCATCGCCATTTATGTGCGTGTGGTGCCTGGACATGCGCCTGAAAATGAAGTTGCTGAAAAACTGACTTTGGAATCACTCAAAGGCATCTTTCCGATTGCCACCATTTTTGTGATTGTCTTTGGCGGCATCTACGCGGGCTTTTTCACCCCCACCGAAGGCGCCGCTGTGGGTGCCTCATCGACCTTTGTGGCCGCTTTGCTCAAGCGCGAATTGACCTGGACCAAGTTCTTGGAATGCTTTCACGCCACCGCACTCAGTTCGGCCATGATCTTCTTGATCTTCATGGGCGCTGACGTGATGAATGCGTCATTGGCACGCACCCAGGTACCGGGCCAACTGGCCGAAATGGTGGTCGCCATGAATCTGGCACCCCTGTTGGTGGTGAGCAGCATTTTGCTCTTGTATGTGGTGCTGGGCGCCGTGATGGACGAGCTGTCCATGCTGCTGCTGACCATCCCCATCTTCTTTCCCATCATCATGAAGCTCGACTTTGGTATGACGCCAGAACACACGGCCATCTGGTTTGGCATCATGGTGTTGATGACGGTGGGATTTGGCATGCTGGCACCCCCGGTGGGGCTGAACGTGTATGTTGTCAATGGCATGGCCAAAGACGTGCCATTGAGTGAGAGCTACAAAGGGATCATGCCTTTTTTGATCAGCGACACCATCCGCACTTTGTTGCTGCTGTTCTTTCCCGGCATCACTTTGTTTCTGGTTCAGTACCTGACTTGATCCCACCCGGGGCTGGCCAAGCCACGGCCGTGCGTGGGTTTGCAGTGCAGGGTAGACTCTCATAACCTTCACCTCCACCGCTAACCTGAACCATGAGTTTTGATCGAACCATCCGCCATTGCCGTCAATGCGGGCACCAGGTTGAAAAGCGCATCCCTGATGACGGTGACACGCGCATGCGTGACATTTGCCCCTCGTGCGACACGGTTCACTACACCAACCCCTTGAACGTGGTCGGCACTGTGCCTGTGCTCAACGAGTTGGTGCTGCTGTGCAAACGCAATATCGAACCCCGCAAAGGCAAATGGACGCTGCCGGCCGGTTTCATGGAACTGGGGGAGTCCACCTCACAAGGCGCTGCCCGCGAAACCCACGAAGAGTCTGGCGCCGAATTTGAAATGCAGGAGCTGTTCACCGTGATGAGCGTGCCGCGCGTGGGTCAGGTGCATTTGTACTACCGTGCCCAGCTGCTGCATGACCGCTTCGATCCGGGCCATGAAACGCAAGAGGCCCGGCTTTTCAGCGAAGCCGATATTCCTTGGGACGAGCTGGCTTTTCGCACCGTCAAAGAAACCTTAGAGCACTTTTTTGCAGACCGTGCAGCGGGCCAGTTCAAGGTCCACGCCTTCGACATCGAATGAGCATCACGGCAGTCACTACAAAGGGTTACAAAGCATCCGTCATCTGAATCTATTGAATTGACGTTGAACATACAGCTCAGGACATTCTGAGCGCAATTCAACTTCAAGGATTCACAATGAACAAGCTCCTCCTCGCATTGGTTTCAGGCTTCTTGGCTGCAACAGCCTTTGCGCAAGTGGCCGTTCCCGCCGTACCGTCCGTACCCTCGATGGCCACGGTCAAGCAAGAAGCCCAAAATGCAGCGACCAACGCGGCCACCGCGGCGGTCAACAAAGCCAAGGGCGCTGTGACGCCGGCAGCGGCCGCAGCGCCAGTAGCCGCACCGGCGGCAACGCCCGTGATTGGAGGGGCCAACCCCGTCATCTTGAAAACGGACGAGACTGCACAAGCTCAAACTGCCGCGAAAAAAGCAAACAAAAAAGCACGCAAAGCCGCCCGTAAAGCCGCCGCTAAATCTGCGATGCCTGCAGCAGCAGCAGTGACTGCAACGCCAGCCAAGTGATTAAAAAAAACTGAAACTCATCCGCCGGTGCCCTGCTCACAAGGTCATGGCGATTCGGGCGGGTAAGTCATCAGCCATCCTGCACAAAACCGCTTCGGCGGTTTTGTGCATTTCAGGCTTTAAAAAAACTTGGCCTTAACCGTTGATCGCCATCGCCGAGCCGGCCAGCTTGCGCAACTCGAACTTCTGAATTTTGCCGGTGCTGGTTTTGGGCAGCTCACCAAACACAATCGCACGCGGCACTTTGAAGCCCGCCAAATGCAACTTGCAGTGATCCACCATGGCTTGCGCGGTGGTGGTGGCGCCGGCTTTCAACTCCACAAAGGCACAGGGCGTCTCGCCCCAACGGTCATCGGGCTTGGCCACCACAGCAGCGGCCAGCACGTCGGGGTGGCGGTACAGCACGTCTTCCACTTCAATCGAAGAAATGTTTTCCCCGCCCGAGATGATGATGTCTTTGCTGCGGTCTTTGATCTTGATGTAGCCATCCGGGTACTGCACCGCCAAGTCGCCGCTGTGGAACCAGCCACCGGCAAAGGCTTCTTCAGTTGCCTTGGGGTTTTTCAAATACCCCTTCATGGCAATATTGCCTTTGAACATGATTTCCCCCATGGTCTCACCGTCGTGCGGCACGGGTTGCATCGTCTCAGGGTTGAGCACGCAGACCTCGCGCTCCAAGTGATACCGCACACCCTGGCGTGCGTTGAGACGGGCGCGATCACCGATCGGCAGTTGCTGCCATTCTTCATGCTTGGCACACACGGTGGCCGGGCCATACACCTCGGTCAAACCGTACACATGGGTCAAATCAAAGCCCATTTGCTCCATGCCCTCGATCATGGACGCGGGCGGCGCTGCGCCCGCCACCATGGCTTTCACGCCCGCCGGCAAACCGACCTTCATCTCTGTCGGCGCATTGACCAGCAAGCCATGGACGATCGGCGCGCCACAGTAATGCGTGACCTGGTGCTCGCGCATCATGTCGAAAATGCTTTGGGCATCGACCCGGCGTAAACACACGTTCACGCCCGCACG
>CAIWWN010000088.1 GCA_903916355.1 uncultured Burkholderiales bacterium
CGCAAGTTACAAAATTCCCGGTGACGGACCAGGTCGAGGAGGCCATGGCGGTCAGCCTGCGCGGCTGTGAAGAGCTGATTCCCAAAGAGGATTGGCTGAAAAAATTAGCCAAATCGGCCGCCACCGGCGTGCCTTTGCGCATCAAATTGGGCTTGGACCCGACGGCACCCGACATCCATATCGGTCATACCGTGGTACTCAATAAAATGCGTCAATTGCAGGATTTGGGGCATCAGGTCATCTTTTTGAATGGTGACTTCACCAGCCTGATCGGCGATCCGTCCGGGCGCAACAACACCCGCCCGCCCCTGACGCCCGAGCAAATCAAGGCCAACGCCGATACCTATTACCGCCAGGCCAGCTTGGTGCTGGACCCGAGCAAGACCGAGATTCGCTACAACAGTGAATGGAGTTTGCCCCTGGGCTCCATGGGCATGATCCAGTTGGCGGCCAAATACACCGTGGCCCGGATGATGGAGCGCAACGACTTTCATGACCGTTTCAAGGCCGGCACGCCGATCAGCGTGCACGAGTTTTTGTACCCCTTGATGCAGGGTTACGACTCGGTGGCGCTCAAGTCGGACCTGGAGCTGGGCGGCACCGACCAAAAGTTCAACCTCTTGATGGGCCGCCATCTGCAGATCGAATACGGCCAAGAGCCGCAATGCATCTTGACCATGCCTTTGCTCGAAGGCCTTGACGGCGTGGACAAAATGTCCAAGTCCAAGAACAACTACATCGGCATCAGCGAAGAGCCCAACACCATGTTCGCCAAGGTGCTGAGCATCTCTGACGTTTTGATGTGGCGCTGGTACACCTTGTTGTCTTTCAAGTCTTTGGCTGAAATCGAGGCATTGAAGTTGGAAGTGCAAGGCGGGCGCAACCCCAAAGACGCCAAAGTGGCGTTGGCCAAAGAAATCACCGCGCGCTTTCATGGCGCGGCAGCGGCCGAGGCAGCGGAGCAAGATTTCATCAACCGCAGCAAAGGCGGCGTGCCCGATGAAATCCCTGAGGTGTCTTTGACCGGTGCCCCGCTGGGCATCGCGGCCCTGCTCAAGTCGGCCGGTTTGGCGCCCTCGGGCAGTGAGGCCGGCCGTTTGATCGATGGCGGCGGCGTGCGCGTGGACTCCACCGTGATCAGCGACAAGGGCCTCAAGCTCGAAGCCGGCACCTACGTGGTGCAAGTGGGCAAACGCAAGTTCGCTCGCGTCACCCTGAGTTGATCGCATGAGCCCTTCAACTCGCGCGCAATTGTTATCCCCACGCGGCATGCTGTGGTCTTCGGTGGTGGTGGCCGTGGTCACCATCACCCTGAAAACGCTGGCTTGGTACATCACCGATTCGGTGGGCTTGCTGTCGGATGCCATGGAGTCGCTGGTCAACTTGGCCAGCGCCATCTTTGGCTTGATGATGGTCACCGTGGCAGCGCAACCGCCCGACGAAGACCACCCCTACGGCCACCACAAAGCCGAGTATTTCTCTTCGGGCTTTGAAGGCATTTTGATCATCGTGGCGGCCCTGGGCATCATCTGGGCCGCCGGGCACCGGATTTTTGATCCACAACCGCTGGAGCAAGTCGGCTGGGGGCTGGCGCTGTCGGTGGCCAGTTCGGCACTGAATGCGTTTTTGGCCTGGGTCATGTTTGGCGCGGCCAAAACCCACCGCTCCATTGCGCTGGAAGCCGACGCCAAGCATTTGGTGACAGATGTTTGGACCTCGGTGGGTGTGGTGCTGGGCATCAGTCTGGTGCACTTTACCGGCTGGCTGTGGTTGGACGCAGTGGTGGCCATGGGCGTGGCCCTGAACATTTTGAAAGAAGGCTGGCATCTGATCTGGCGCTCGTCGCAAGGCCTGATGGACGAAGCCTTAGAGCCCGAAGTGAAGGTGGAAATTGACAAAGTCTTGGCCGATTTCTCGCATCAGCGCGGCGAAGTTGAAATCATCCGTTTTGACCATGTCACCACCCGCAAAGCCGGGCAACGCCGTTTTGTGGACATGCACATGCACATGCCCGCCAGCTGGACCTTGGGCCGCGCCGCCGCGGTGCGCTCCAGCGTGGAGCAGGCGCTGATGAGCGCGGTGCCGGGGTTGCGCGCCACCATCCAGCTGCTGCCCAACGATGTGGAAGCGCACTTCAATGAACCCCGGGATTTGATTTGATCGGCGTCATCCAGCGCGTCAGCGAAGCCAGCGTACGCGTTGAAGGCAAGTTGATTGGCGCCATCGGCCCAGGGCTGTTGGTGCTGGTCTGCGCCGAGCAGGGCGACACCGAGGCGCAGGCCGACAAGTTTTTGGCCAAACTGCTCAAGCTGCGCATCTTCGGCGACGCCCAAGGCAAGATGAACCACAGCGTGCAAGACCTGGACGGGCAAGGCACTGTGGGCGGCTTGTTGCTGGTGAGCCAATTCACCTTGGCGGCGAATGTGCAGGGCGGCAATCGCCCCAGTTTCACCCAAGCGGCTGCGCCCGCTGATGGACGCCGCTTGTACGACTATTTGGTTGTAACGGCCCGGGCGGCGCACCCTCAGGTGCAAACCGGGCAGTTCGCGGCCGACATGCAAGTGGCGCTGGTCAACGACGGGCCCGTGACGATTCCGATGCGTATCGCACCCCTTTCTGTGCCTGCGACGGCCCCTGTTTCCATAGCGTCTTGAGTCCATCAGTGCATCGCCACCGATAATCGGTGGATGAATGCTTCTGAATCTCTTCATTTTTCTCGTTTAAACCTCTCTGCCACCGCTGTGGCCAACCTGACGCAGCTGGGCTACACCGCCATGACGCCCATCCAGGCGGCCAGCCTGCCCTTGACGCTGGCGGGCCAAGACCTGATCGCGCAAGCCAGCACGGGCAGCGGCAAGACCGCCGCCTTTGGCCTGCCCTTGGTGGAGAAGTTGCAGGCCACCGACATGGCGATCCAAGCCCTGGTGCTGTGCCCGACCCGCGAGTTGGCCGATCAGGTGACGCAAGAGATTCGCCGTTTGGCGCGCGCCACCGGCAACATCAAAGTGGTGACGCTGTGCGGCGGTGTGGCGTTGCGTGGCCAAGTCATCAGCCTGGAACATGGCGCGCATGTGGTGGTGGGCACGCCGGGCCGGATTTTGGACCATTTGGAGCGTGGCTCTTTGAGCTTGCACGCTGTGAAAACCTTGGTGCTGGACGAAGCCGACCGCATGCTCGACATGGGTTTCATGGAAGACATCGCCAAGGTCGTCAAGCAATGCGCCAAAGACCGCCAGACCTTGTTGTTCTCAGCCACCTACCCTGAAGGCATTGCCAAGCTGGCGAGCCAGTTCATGCGCAACCCGCAAACCGTGACGGTGCAGGCGCAGCACAGCGCCACCAAAATCCGTCAGGTGTTTGTCCAAGTCAAAGAAGGCGAGCGGCTGAACGCGGTGTCGCAAGTACTGAGTCATTTCCGTCCCGAGTCCACGCTGGCGTTTTGCAACACCAAGCAGCAATGCCGCGACCTGGTGGCCGTGCTGCAAGCGCAGGGTTTCAGCGCTCTGGCTTTGTACGGCGAGCTGGACCAGCGCGAGCGCGATCAGGTACTGATCCAGTTTGCCAACCGCAGTTGCTCGGTGCTGGTCGCCACCGACGTGGCCGCGCGCGGCCTGGACGTGGCGCAACTCGAAGCCGTGATCAACGTCGATGTGACGCCGGATTCAGAAGTGCACATTCACCGCATTGGCCGCACTGGCCGGGGCGATGCCGAGGGCTTGGCGATCAGCCTGGCGAGCATGGACGAAATGGGCAGCGTGGGCAAGATCGAGCTGCTGCAAGGGCGCGAATCGGTGTGGATGCCCTTGGCCAACTTGACGCCGGCGGCGGGTGGCGTCTTGCGTCCACCCATGGCCACCTTGCAAATTGTGGGCGGCCGCAAAGAAAAAATCCGCGCAGGCGACGTGCTCGGCGCCCTGACCGGCGAGGCGGGCTTCACGCGCGAGCAGGTCGGCAAGATCAACGTCAATGAGTTCTCCACCTATGTGGCGGTGGAGCGCAGCATCGCCAAACAGGCGGTGGATAAATTGTCGTCAGGCCGCGTCAAAGGCCGAAGCGTGAAAGTGCGTTGGATGGAAGACGCCTTGGGGCGCTAAGCGCTCAGCCTTTGCCGTACGGGTTGCGAAAGCCCATTTCTTTCAAGATGGCGATTTCGTAGTCTTCCATTTCGTCGGCATCGATTTGGCTGGTTTCATGGTCCCAGCCTTGCGCATGCAAGGCGCCATGCACCAGCAAATGCGCGTAGTGCGCCTGCAGGGTTTTGCCCTGCGCTTTGGCTTCCTGGGCCACGACCGGCGCGCACAACACCAAGTCGGCGATCACCCATGGGCTTTCTTCTGTCGCTTGCGCGTAGTCGAAGGTCAGCACGTTGGTGGCATGGTCTTTCTTGCGAAATTCTTGGTTCAAGCGCTGGCCTTCTTCGGCATTGACAATCCGCACCGTGATCTCGGCATCGTCGCTCAGCGCATGGCGAATCCAGCGCCTGACTTTGTGGCGGGGCAGGGCGGCGCGGTGCCGGGCCACATCGGCCAGGTCGCCGAATTGCAGCGAGAGTTGGAGTTGGTTCATGGCCATGGGTGACGTCTTCTTCAGTCCAGCGGTTCAGTCCAAGTTTGCACGGCGGCGCGGCGCACTGCTTTGCGCGTCGTAGGCGTCCACAATGCGCGCCACCAAGGGGTGGCGCACCACGTCGGCGCTGGTGAAGCGGGTAAAGGCAATGCCTTTGACGCGCTTCAAAACCCGTTCGGCGTCGATCAAACCGCTCATTTGCCCTTTGGGCAAGTCCACCTGGCTCACATCGCCAGTGATCACCGCCTTGGCGCCAAAACCGATGCGGGTCAAAACATTTTCATTTGTTCCACGCTGGTGTTTTGTGCTTCGTCCAAAATCACAAAAGCGTTGTTCAGCGTGCGCCCGCGCATGAAGGCCAGTGGCGCGATTTCCAGCGCATTGCGCTCAAACGCTTTTTGCACCTTCTCGTAACCCATCAGGTCGTACAAGGCGTCGTACAAGGGGCGCAAATACGGGTCTACTTTTTGGCCCAAGTCGCCGGGCAGAAAACCCAGTTTTTCGCCGGCCTCCACCGCCGGGCGTGTCAGCACAATGCGCTGCACCGCGCTGCGCTCCAAGGCGTCCACGGCGCAGGCCACGGCCAAGTAGGTCTTACCCGTGCCGGCCGGGCCAATGCCAAAGCTGATGTCGTTGCTGGCAATGCTGTCCAGGTACTGCGCCTGCACCGGGGTGCGGGCTTTCAGGTCGGCGCGGCGGGTGGTCAGGTTTTGCGCGCCTTCCACGCTCCCCGGCATGGTGCTTTCGCCGGCCAGCATCAGCTGCACGGTTTCTTCGCTGATGGTGCGGTCGGCCATTTCATACAGGGCTTGCAGCAGCTCCAGCGCGCGCTGGGCTTTGGCCTTGGAGCCATCCACCTTGAATTGCTCGTGGCGGTGCGCAATGCCCACTTGCAAGCCCGACTCGATGGTGCGCAGGTGCGCATCGGTGGGGCCACACAGGTTCGACAATCGGTTGTTGTTGAGCGGCGTAAAGGTGTGTCTGACAATCAAGCTGATAATCCCAGGTGGTGCAGGCGCGGTCCACATCGGGCCGCAGCAAGTGCCCATGATAGGCACTTGAAACGCATTTCGACAGACAGTGAAGGCAAATTCCCCATGATCGGCAAGTTGACAGGCATTCTCAGCGACAAAAACCCACCCGAAGTGGTGATCGATTGCCATGGCGTGGGCTACGAAGTCAACGTGCCCATGAGCACGTTTTACAACCTGCCCGCGCTCGGCGAGAAAGTTAGCTTGCTCACCCATTTTGTGGTGCGCGAGGATGCGCAGATTTTGTATGGCTTCAGCGGGCCTGCTGAGCGCGAGGCGTTTCGCTTGCTGATCAAAATCTCGGGCGTGGGCCCGCGCACCGCCTTGGGCGTCTTGTCGGGCATGAGCGTGGCCGACTTGGCCCAGGCCGTGACCTTGCAAGAAGCCGGGCGCTTGGTCAAAGTGCCCGGCATTGGCAAGAAAACCGCCGAGCGCTTGCTGCTGGAACTCAAAGGCAAGTTGGGTGGCGAGGTCGGTTTGTTCACCGCGCACGCGGGTGATGCGCATGGCGACATCCAGCAAGCCCTGCTGGCGCTGGGTTACAACGACAAAGAGGCGGCGGCCGCCTTGAAACTGCTCCCGGCGGACGTGGGCGTGAGCGAAGGCATCAAGCTGGCGCTGAAGGCGCTGACCAAATAAAAAAGAGGGCCTGCCAGCACCTTGCCTTTTGGATATCCTCTGTATATACTTAGGGCCATGAAGACCACCGCCATCACCATCTCGGCTTGGGGCAACAGCCACGGCATCCGGCTGAGCCGGGAGTTGATGCAGTCCTTGGGCATCACCCCCGACACACCCTTGCAAGCCACGGTGCTGGCCAAAGGCTGCTTGGAGCTGCGCGCGGTGAACCCACGCCCCAGCCTGCAAGACAAGCTGGCGGCGTTTGACCCGCAGGTGCATGGCGGCGAGGTCATGCAGGATGCGCCACAAGGCTCCGAGTTTGGCGCGCAATTCGGTGCCACGCCATGACACGTGCGCTGTGGGTGCCGGATCGTCAAGACATCATCTGGATCAATTTCAACCCGCAGGTGGGCCGCGAAATGCGCGACATGCACCCCATGCTGGTGCTCTCGCCCAAAGCGTTCAATGACAAAACTTCCATCGTGATTGGCTTTCCCATGTCCACGGCCGCCTTCAACGCCACCAATCCTTTTGCGATTGACAACAGCAAATCGGCCAAACAGGCCAGTTACATTCTTTGCAACCAGCCCAAGAGCTTCGACTGGCGACAGCTTGGCGCCACGCCGCACCCCTGGAAACGGGTCAGCGACGCCATCTTTCATTCAGCTCGCCTTGAGCTCAACGACATCATTGAGTTGGTGAATCCATGAGTATTCAAATCGACGACTTCGCCCCCGCACCTGAAAAGCGCATGCTTTCTGCGGTGCCCGAAACACCGCAAGAGGAAGCCATTGAGCGCGCCTTGCGCCCCAAACTGCTGGACGAGTATGTGGGCCAGGTCAAGGTGCGCGAGCAGCTGGAAATCTTCATCAGCGCGGCCAAGATGCGCGGCGAGCCGCTCGACCATGTGCTGCTGTTTGGTCCGCCGGGTTTGGGCAAGACCACGCTGAGCCACATCATTGCCGCCGAGCTGGGGGTGAACCTGCGCCAGACCAGCGGCCCGGTGCTGGAAAAGCCCAAAGACCTGGCCGCCTTGCTGACCAATCTGGAAAAAAACGATGTGCTTTTCATCGACGAGATTCACCGCCTGTCACCCGTGGTCGAAGAAATTTTGTACCCCGCACTGGAGGACTACCAGATCGACATCATGATCGGCGAGGGCCCGGCAGCGCGCAGCATCAAGCTCGATTTGCAGCCTTTTACTTTGGTGGGGGCCACGACCCGCGCGGGCATGCTGACCAACCCGCTGCGCGACCGTTTTGGCATTGTGTCGCGGCTGGAGTTTTACACGCCTGAAGAATTGGCACGCATCGTCAAACGCAGTGCGGGTTTGCTCAAAACGCCGATGGACGAGGCCGGTGGTTTTGAAATTGCCCGCCGCTCACGCGGCACGCCGCGCATTGCCAACCGCTTGCTGCGCCGGGTGCGCGACTATGCCGACGTCAAAGGCCAGGGCTTGATTGACCAGGGCATTGCGCAAAAAGCCCTGACCATGCTGGACGTGGACCCCGAAGGATTTGACCTGATGGACCGCAAACTGCTCGAAGCGGTGATTCACCGTTTTGACGGCGGCCCGGTCGGCTTGGACAACATTGCCGCCAGCATTGGTGAGGAGCGCGACACGATCGAAGATGTGATCGAGCCGTATTTGATCCAGCAAGGCTATTTGCAGCGCACGCCGCGGGGCCGTATGGCCACACTGGCGGCCTTCAAACACCTGGGCGTGACGCCGCCAGCCTCTTTTGGGGTTTGATTTCGACGTGTGAGTCTGTGCAAGGCTCAGCGAAGCTGATCCTTTAAGACCCCTTAAGCCGTGGTTTCGTCGCGCGATTTGTCGTCGATATGCGACTTGTCGGCCCAGCCGACCAGCGACAGCCCTTGAGGCGTCCACAGCAAGCGGTTCACCGCCGTGTTCGTCAGGTCCCAGGTGCGGGGCGCTTGCAAATCGAGGCGCGTGGCGGCGCGGTACAAGATGTCCATCACGCCGCCATGGGCCACCAACACCATATGGCCGCCGACATGCGCTGCCGCCAGTTGATTCACGGTGGTCAGCACCCGTTCGCGCATGACGAGCAAAGACTCTCCGCCGCCCGGTGGCGCCCAATCAGGGTCGCGCTTGCGCCAGCGCAGCGAATCTTCGGGCAAGCTGCTGGCGATTTCGGCAAAGGTCTTGGCTTGAAAGTCGCCAAAGCCGCGCTCACGCAAACCGATGTGGGTTTGCAGGGGCACATTCACCGCGGAGCCAATCGCTTGGGCGGTCGCATAAGCGCGCAACAAATCACTGGTGTAAATCGCGTCAATCTGCTCTTGCGCCGCCAAGGCCTGGCCCAAACGCGCCGCTTGCCATTGCCCGGTCTCGTTCAGTGGAATGTCGAGTTGGCCTTGAATGCGGGTGTCCACATTCCAAGCGGTTTCTCCGTGGCGAATGGCCAATATACGAGTGGCTTGCATGGTTGTTGGTAGCGCGGGGTTCAGCGGGGAATGTCGATGTTCACCTGCCGCGAGGTGGCAGGCGGATTGGGGAAGTCTTGCAGGGCCGCCTGCATCAACACTGGGAAAATCTGGTTCGCGTCGGCCCATGGGCCGTTGTGCACCGCCTGAGTTTCGTAGACCACCTGGGCGCTGCGCAGATCGCGCATGACGATGCTGACTTCGTATTGGTAATGGGTGGGCGGCGGAAAGCGCATGCCTGAATTCATCCCGAAACCCATGCCCACGCCACGACCCCAATAACCGTTCATTCCCACGCCAAGCACCGGGCGGCCCCAAGGGTCGGCAATGTAGGACGTGGCACGGGCGTTGACTTGGATGCTCAGCTGCGCACCCGCGTCATCGCGGGCCAAGCCCACACTCGCCAATGCCGCCTGCGCCTGCTGCTCGGCCAGGCCTGCAGCCGGGTTGTTGATTTGCGAGGGCAGTCGCTCAAACCGATAGCGCGCACCGGGCAGTGACGCAGCGCCCACGACGTTGGCATGAACCGACTGCACCTGGCTGTCGATGCGCCGCGTGGTGCCGCAGCCGGTCAAGGCCAAAGCCAGCAAAGTGGCGCAGAACAGGAGCCCTGATCTGGATCTGAATTTAGACATGCCATCTCCCTTCTTCAAGTGTGCTCATCATCAGCTTGCGCTTTCAACACCGCCTCTTCAGCTGGCCATCTGAATCACCTGGATCCCCGGCAAGCTCGGCTCGCTGAAGGTCTCTTCGTCAAACGCGGTGTCGCCGTCTGGCATGGGCATGCCGGTGGTTTTCAGGTTTTTGAAGTCGTGCTTCTTGGGGTCCATCAAATGCGAGGGCACGATGTTTTGCAGCGCGGCAAACATGTTCTCAATCCGGCCGGGGTATTTCTTTTGCCAGTCGCGCAGCATGTTGCCAATTTGCAGGCGCTGCAGGTTTTCTTGGCTGCCACACAGGGTGCACGGAATGATGGGGAACTGGCGGTGCTGCGCCCAACGGATCAAGTCCGTCTCGGCCACAAAGGCCAGCGGCCGAATCACCATGAATTCGCCGTTGTCGCTGACCAGCTTGGGCGGCATGCCTTTGAGCTTGCCGCCAAAAAACATGTTCAAAAAGAAGGTTTGCAACATGTCGTCGCGGTGGTGTCCCAGCGCCAATTTATTGCAGCCCAATTCACGCGCCACCTTGTACAAAATGCCCCGCCGCAAGCGGCTGCACAGGCTGCACATGGTTTTGCCTTCAGGGATTTTGTCTTTGACAATCGAGTAAGTGTCTTGCGTCTCGATGTGGAACTTCACGCCCATGCTTTGCAAATAGGCGGGCAGCACCTCGGCCGGAAAGCCGGGTTGCTTTTGGTCCAGGTTCACCGCAATCAGCTCAAAGTCCACCGGCGCACGGGCCTGCATTTTGAGCAAGATGTCCAGCATACCGTAGCTGTCTTTGCCGCCCGACATGCAGACCATCACCCGGTCGCCAGCTTCGATCAAATTGAAGTCGGAGATGGCTTGACCCATCTGGCGACACAGCCGCTTTTCCAGCTTATGGGTTTCACGTTCGATCTTCATCGCCTTGTCGTGGGCGTTGTCTGGGTTTTCGGCTTCGAGCCAGTCGTTGTTCATTGGGGCATTCATTGTCTTCACCACTGTCCTGTTTCCATGCGAATGGCGACTTCGCAATCTTCAAATATTTCCAACTTCGCAATTTTCACGCGTACGCCCAGCACACCGGGCAGCTGCATCAGGCGGTGCGCCAGTTTGCCGATCAGCGTCTCCAGCAAATTCACATGCTCGGCGGTGCATTCATCGATGATGATCTGGCGCACCTTGCGGTAGTC
>CAIWWN010000089.1 GCA_903916355.1 uncultured Burkholderiales bacterium
AATATGAGGGGGTTGAAAAGAATCTTTTATTTGAAAAATCAGGCGCGTTCAAGCGCCAGGGACACGCCCATGCCGCCGCCTATGCACAAAGCAGCCAGTCCTTTTTTGGCATCGCGGCGTTGCATCTCGTGCAACAGCGACACCAAAATACGGCAGCCGGACGCACCAATGGGGTGGCCGATGGCGATCGCGCCGCCATTGACGTTGACTTTCAGCGGGTCGATACCGAGAGCGTTGTTCACGGCGCAAGCTTGCGCGGCAAAGGCTTCGTTCAATTCAAACAGGTCCACATCGCTGGCATTCCAACCGGCGCGGGCCAGGGCTTTGCGCGAAGCGGGCACGGGGCCCATGCCCATGGTGGCGGGGTCCAGGCCGCTGGTGCCAAAGGCGGCAATGCGGGCCAGCGGCTTGAGCCCCAGTGCCGCCGCTTTGGCCGCGGACATGACCACCACGGCGGCCGCACCGTCGTTGATGCCTGACGCATTGCCAGCGGTGACGCTGCCGGCTTTGTCAAAAGCGGGGCGCAAACCGGCCAGCGCTTCGGCGCTGGTTTTTTGATTCACATATTCGTCGGTGTCAAAAATGACGGGGTCGCCTTTGCGCTGCGGAATCGAGACCGGCACGATCTCGTCTTTGAAGCGACCTGCTTGAATGGCGGCCGTGGCCTTGCGCTGACTGGACAGTGCCAATTCGTCTTGCATCTGACGGGTGATGCCGTGTTCTTTGGCCACGTTTTCAGCAGTAATGCCCATGTGGTACTGGTTGTACACGTCCCACAGGCCGTCCACGATCATGGTGTCGACCATGTTCCAGTTGCCCATGCGCATACCGTCGCGCGAGCCCATCAATACGTGGGGCGAGGCACTCATGTTTTCTTGACCGCCGGCAACCACAATCTCGCTGTCACCCCAGGCCACGGCTTGGGCCGCCAGCATGACGGCTTTGAGGCCGGAGCCGCACACCGCATTGATGGTCAAGGCGGGAGTTTCTTTGGCCACACCGGCCTTCATCATGGCTTGGCGCGCGGGATTTTGCCCTGCGCCCGCGGCCAGTACTTGGCCCATGATGACTTCACCGATTTGGTCGAATGACAAACCCGCGCGGGCAATCGCCTCGCGGATCACAATGGCGCCCAAATCTGGTGCCGAAATTTTGGCGAGCGAGCCGCCAAATTTACCTACCGCGGTACGTGCGGCAGAAACGATCACGATGTCTTGAGTCAAGGGATTCTCCTGTTGGTTTTAAAAATTAAGCACGGGCTTGGACATAGCGTCCCGGAGCCGCTTCAATGGTCTTGAAGCGCGCGCCTTGGCCATAGGATTTAGGCGCAGCAATTTGCTTGCCAGCATGGCTTTTGAGCCAATCTGACCAATCGGTCCACCAGCTGCCGGGCAGCTCTTTGGCGCCTTTAATCCAATCGTTCACGTCGGCGGGGAATTTGCCGTCATCACGCAACCAGTGGCTGCGCTTGTGGGCTGAAGGCGGGTTGATCACGCCCGCAATGTGGCCCGAGGCGCCCATAACGAAACGCTTTTTACCCGGCAGGTGCTGTGTCGAGGCGTAGGCACCACCGATGGGCACGATGTGGTCTTCACGCGAACCATAGATGTACACCGGCAAATTGACTTTGCGCAGGTCAATTTTTTCACCACACACGGTGGCGGCACCGGGTTGGATCAAGCGGTTTTCCAGGTAGGTGTTGCGCAGGTACCAGGCGTAAAAAGGGCCGGGCAAATTGGTGGAATCGCTGTTCCAGTAAAGCAAATCGAAAGGCGGTGGCGATTCCCCTTTGAGGTAGTTGCCCACGACGTAGTTCCAAACCAAATCATTCGGCCGCAAAAAGCTGAAGGTCGACGCCAAGTCCTGGCCCTTGAGCAAACCGCCTTGACCCATCTGCGCCTCACGAAATTTGACGAAGTTTTCGTCAATGAACACATCCAAAATGCCCGTGTCAGTGAAATCGATCAGGGTGGTCAAGAACGTGGCGCTGGCCACCGGCTTCTCACCCCTTGCCGCCAACACCGCCAAGGCATTGCTCAAGATGGTGCCACCCACACAGAATCCCAGGGCATTGATGTGCTTGGCACCGGTCAACGCCTGCACCGTGGCAATCGCTTGAATCGCACCGTTTTCGATGTAATCGTCCCACGACTTTTTCGCCATGCTTTCATCGGGATTGCGCCAGCTGACCACAAACGTGCGGTGACCTTGGCTGACGGCATAACGGATAAAGGAATTGTTGGGTTGCAGATCCAAGATATAGAACTTGTTGATGCAAGGTGGGATCAATAAAAATGGCTTTTCATAGACCTTGGCCGTCAGCGGTTTGTATTCAATCAGCTGGAAATACGCGTTCTCAAACACCACCGCACCCTCGGTGGTGGCCACATTGCGGCCAACCTCGAACAGGCTTTCATCGGTCATGGAGACATGGCCCTGCTTCATGTCGTGCATGAGGTTTTGCATGCCCTTGGCCAGACTTTCGCCTTTGGTTTCAATGGCTTTTTTCTGCGCTTCGGCATTGAAAACCAAAAAATTGCTGGGCGATGTGGCGGCCACCCACTGCTCCACCGCAAAACGTATGCGGTTTTGGGTTTGCGCATCGGCGTCCACCGCGTCGGCCAGACCCATCAAAGTGCGGGCATTGAGCAAGTAGTTGCCTGCGGTGAAAGAGGCCATCGGGTTACTGGACCAGGCTTCAGACGAAAACCGACGGTCTTTCAAAGGCGCGCCGCCCTGCATGCTGCCATTCCACAAAGCCGCAGCTTCTTCCAGGTATTGGGCTTGCAGCTGCTGGAGCTTGTCTTGCTCAAACTTCAACTGAGGTGAGGCAGGCAAAACCGTTTTGGCGTCTGCAGGCACAATGCCCCCGAGGTCCATGGTTTGAAAGGCTTGCATGGCCTGACCCCAGCTTTGGGTCAGTTTTTGCTGAATCTCTTCATTGATTTGGGTCCAATGATCAGGCGATGGCTTCGTCATTCGTTTGTCTCCTCTGGCATATTCATATTAATCGGAACGACCCCATGTACATCATTGCAATTGCTTGGATATACGTCACATTGATGATGAGTGTGGCAGAAGCCAACAACAGCAACGGAACAGTCTTAGGTGCCATTGTGACCTTCATTCTTTACGGGATCCTTCCAACTGCACTCATGGTTTACCTTATGGGCGCACCGCAGAGAAATAAAGCGAGAAAAGCCAAAGAGGCTGCTTGGGCACAGGGGCAAAGCGCCGGGTCAACCTCGGTCCAACCAGATGCAAGCAGCCATGCGACCGGTGGAGCCGAGCTTGGCAGCGTCGCGCCGGTGCGAGAAAAAGAGTGATTCTTGCTGGTGGGTGCACCATATCGGCGCGCTATCGTTGCCGTAAATAGAAATGACACCAGCGCGCCGCAAGCGTAAACGGGCCAACAAGGCCAGATCCGCCCAATAATGGCTTGCGCGGTACGGAGTAAAAGCGGTCTCGGCTTCGGGATCGGTCGCACAAAATGCATCGCGCACCTCTGGACCCACCTCAAACGCCTGGGGGCCTATGCATGGCCCTAGCCAAACTTGGATATCACCAGGCCGAAGGCCTGGGGTTTCACTTGACCTTAAACAACGCGCCAAAGTGGCCTCCAGCACGCCCTGCCCCCTTGGTGCGCCCAAACCGGCCAACCCTCGCCACCCCGCGTGGGCGGCAGCCACCCAGGTGCCCGAGGGCTCGGTGAATAACACGGGCAAACAATCGGCCACCATGATGGTGCAGGCCACGCCAGGCTGTGAAGTCCAACAAGCATCGGCCGTCAGTCCTGGTGCTGTAGTGGCGTCGATGTCCAGAACTTCATTGCCATGCACTTGTTGCAAAAAAACCGGCGCTGCACCCAGGGTTTGCGCCAAACGCCCTCTGTTGGTGGCTACATGCGCGGGCAGATCACCCACATGGTCGCCCAGATTCAGGGACTGCCAGGGGGCCAGAGAGACCCCGCCCTGACGGGTCGACAAAAAAGCTTTAACGCGTAATGCCACGGGCCATTGCGGCACCCAGCCCTGAGCGATCACGGGTGAGATCGTCAAGCTTCGTTGTCCGGGCACGCTGAAGGCTGTGCTTGTTGAAAAGCCGGCAGTTGCATGCAGGCATCAAAAGCGGCCATGGTGCGGGGCAGACCGTCAAAGTTCACCTTGAAGCGCTGGCCATTGAAAATCTGCGGCACCAAGCAACAGTCCGCCAAGGTGGGCGTCTGGCCAAAACAATAGGTCGATTCGGGCAACAAGGCCAATTGGCGCTCAAAAGCCTCCAGACCGCTGCGTACCCAGTGGCGGTACCAGGCGTTTTTGGCTTCATCGCTGACATGCAACACGGTGGTCAGGTATTTCAAGACCCGCAGGTTGTTGATGGGGTGGATCTCGCAAGCGATCGATTGCGACAGAGCGCGCACCTGAGCCCGCTCAAAAGGGTCGGCGGGCAGCAAGGCCGGCTCGGGATGTAACTCATCCAGATATTCGATAATGGCCATGGACTGGCTCAGGCGACGGCCATCAATTTCCAGCGTGGGCACCAGTCCATCGGCCGACACCTCAGCGTAGGCCGACTGCTTATGTTCACCCTTGGCAATGTGCACGGGCACATACTCGTAGGCCAAACCCTTCAGGTTCAAAACAATGCGAACCCGAAAGGAGGCAGAAGATCGAAAATAGTTATACAGTTTCATAGACCGTAGGATAAACGTATTTGCGCGCCAAGCCACAGTCTGGCGCTGCGCTTTGTTGTGTAATCAAGCCATGTCCGGTGAACCCCTCAACCCCTATTTGCAATGGCTCGACAGCGAGACCCCCTTTCCTTCGGTCACGACGGCATGGGGTCCTGAGACGGGTGCGCCTGGCCTGCTGGCTGCAGGCGGTGACCTGCACATTGAGCGGCTGATCAGCGCCTATTCGCAGGGGATATTTCCTTGGTTCAGCCCTGGTCAACCCGTGTTGTGGTGGAGCCCCACGCCCCGCATGGTGCTGCAAACCAGTCAATTTCGGATGCGCCGCTCACTGGCCAAAACACTGCAACGCCACCACCTGAATCCGTCTTTTACCTTGTGTTTTGATCGCGCCTTTGACCAGGTCATTGAAGGCTGCGCCAATGCGCCACGCAAACAACAAGCGGGCACTTGGATTGTTCCATCCATGGTGCAGGCCTACCAGCGCCTGCACCGTGCGGGCTACGCGCACAGCGCAGAGGTCTGGCTGGACGGTCAATTGGTCGCAGGTTTGTATTTTGTCTGCCTGGGCAAAGCCGTGTTTGGCGAGTCCATGTTCACGCGCATCAGCGACGGCTCCAAAATGGCCTTGAGTGCCTTGGTCCAGGTCTGCTTGAACCATGGCATTGACCAGATCGATTGCCAGCAAAACACTCCTCATCTGGCCACCCTGGGGGCCAAGGAAATGGAGCGTTCGGACTTTTTAACCCGCATGGCACAACACCGGCTCGGCCCCAGTCCCGATTGGCGCGCGCAAGTCCTGGATGGTTTCAGCTTGGCCCAGATGGCAACAGCCCCATGACGCACCTGAAAGATCTGCCCTTTGACTCTTTGCAGTTTTATGCCACAGCGTCATACCCCTGCAGTTACTTACCCGATCGTTCAGCTCGCTCCCAAGTGGCGACGCCCAGCCATTTGATCCGCAACGAGGTCTACTCCGATCTGGTCAGCCGGGGGTTTCGCCGTAGCGGCGTTTTTACCTACCGACCTTACTGCGATGGCTGTCAGGCCTGTGTTCCCTTGCGCGTACCGGTGGCGACATTCCAGCCAACCAAAAGCCAAAAGCGGGCGCTCAAGCAACACGGTTCCTTGCAGGTCAAGATCTCCAGTTTGGGCTTTGAGCCCGAGCATTACGCTTTGTACCTGCGCTACCAAAACAGCCGCCACGCCGGTGGCGGCATGGACCAAGACAGTGTGGAGCAGTACAAGCAGTTTTTATTGCAAAGCCGGGTCAACTCCAGGCTGGTTGAATACCGAGCGCCGCACCCCGACCATCCGAACGGGGTCCTGAAGATGGTCAGCATCGTGGATGTACTCAATGACGGACTGTCTGCGGTCTACACTTTTTACGAACCCGAACCGCACACCTCCTACGGCACTTTTGGCGTGCTGTGGCAAATTGAGCAAGCCCGCCACTTGGATTTGGCGTATGTGTATTTGGGCTATTGGATTGAGCAAAGCCAGAAAATGAACTACAAGCGGCAATTTTCTCCCTCTGAGGTCCTGGTTGAAGGGATCTGGCAGTCCTGGGGCACTTCGGCCCCTCGGCCCACCGCGGCAGGCCCCCTTTTGCCATCCCACACTGTAGAATGAAAATTCATCCAGCAGAAAATCCATGACCAAACACGACCGTGTAGCCGCAGTGACGCCCACCATCCAGGTGATTGAGCGTTTGTTTTCCATCATGGATGTTCTGGCCTCGCGTGAAGAAGCCATTTCGTTGAAAGAAATCAGCGAAAAAACCGGTCTACACCCGTCCACCACCCACCGCATCCTGAATGACCTGACCATTGGGCGCTACGTCGATCGGCCGGAGGCCGGGTCTTACCGCTTGGGGATGCGCTTGCTGGAATTGGGCAATTTGGTCAAGGCCCGCCTCAACGTGCGTGATGCGGCCATGACGCCGATGCGCGAATTGCACAAGCTGATCCAACAACCCGTGAATTTGAGCATGCGCCAGGGCGATGAAATCGTCTATGTGGAGCGCGCCTACAGCGAGCGCTCGGGCATGCAAGTGGTTCGCGCCATTGGCGGGCGGGCACCTTTGCACCTGACCTCGGTCGGCAAATTGTTCTTATCGATCGACGATCCGCTCAAAGTGCGCAGTTACGCCACCCGCACCGGTTTGTCTGGCCACACGCGCAACAGCATCACGCAACTGCCCGTTTTGGAGCGTGAACTGTCCAAGGTGCGCCAGTACGGCATTGCCCGCGACAACGAAGAATTGGAAATGGGGGTGCGTTGCATTGCCGCCGGCATTTACGACGACCAAGGCAAATTGCTGGCCGGTTTGTCGATTTCAGCCCCGGCCGATCGCATGGACGAGGAATGGCTGCCCAAGCTGCAGGCCACGGCCGACGAGATATCCCATGCGCTGGGACACCAAGTCCCCTGAGCCCGCTTCAACGCGGTGACAAAAACGGGCACAAGGCCCGTTTTTTTCATTCATGCAGATTCAACCGTGGTTATTGCGGGTCCCTGCGGAAGCGCGTGACGGTGGCGACGACTCCAGCCAGCGGCGCATCCGCTCAGCATCGGCGATCCGGCTGAGCTTGCCGGCAGAATCCAAAAAGACCATGATCAATTTGCGCCCCGCCACCTTGGTCTGCATGACCAAGCACTGACCGGCTTCGGAGATGTAGCCCGTTTTTTGGATGCCAATGTCCCAATCCGGACTCTTCACCAATCGGTTGGTATTGTTGTACTGCAAAGTACGACGCCCCACGTCCACTTCACGGCCGGGCGATGTGGAAAGTTCGCGCAGCAAGGGTTCTTTGTAAGCAGCGCCCACCAACAGTGCCAGGTCATTGGCGCTCGATTGGTTGCGGCTGGACAATCCTGTGGGCTCCACATAACGGGTATCGCGCATACCCAAAGATTGGGCACGTTCGTTCATGCGCGTCACAAAAGAGTTCAAACCGCCTGGATAGGTGCGGCCCAAAGCGTGGGCAGCGCGGTTCTCGCTGGACATCAAGGCCAGGTGCAACAAGTCGCCACGCGACAAGGTCGTACCGACCGCTAAACGCGAGGTGCTGCCTTTTTCGGTATCGACATCGTCTTGCGAAATGGTGAGCATTTCGTGCAAAGGCAGTTTGGCTTCGGCCATCACCAAACCGGTCATGAGTTTGGTCAACGATGCAATCGGAAGAACAGCTTGGTCGTTTTTACGAAACAAAATTTCCTGGGTATCTTGGTCAACGACCAAGGCCACGCTGGAGCGCAGATCCAAAGGATCGTTGGCCGAATGAAGTCCGGCCAACTGTCCAAAAGACGCCTTCGCGGGAACATCCGACAATGCGGAAACATGCCGACTTCGGGAACTCACGCGGGCATTCGAAGCCACTTTGCTGGGCACTGCGTTAGAACGCGGGGCCATGGAACGTGACTTGACGTGAACGCTTGCAGACTTGCCTGCCCCGATGACTTTCTTGGTCGCTTGCTCTTTGGACTTTTCCTTGGCCTGAACCTGCGGCGCACAAATCATCAAACTGGAAATCAAAAACGACAATAAGCCCAATTTCAGGGTCATCGTGGAGTTTCGCAATGGGTCAAAAAGCATACAGTTGGTTGTCACATCAATTAAATCAATCCGTGAAGTGTAACTAATAAAAAAAAGTCACGCAAGATCAAACACTTGCGTGACTTTGTTCAAGCCAGTTACGAATTAAAAGGTAGTACTTTAACCCTGCGCAGCCACCCGGTCTGATTTGCTCTGCAATTTATTCAGTGCGCTGAGGTAGGCCTTGGCTGAAGCCACCACAATGTCAGGGTCCGAGCCTACGCCATTGACCACACGGCCACTGTTTTGCAGTCGCACGGTGACTTCGCCCTGGCTTTCTGTGGAGCCGCTGATGGCGTTGACCGAATACAGCACCATTTCGGCGCCACTTTTCACATGCGACTCAATTGCTTTGAGCGAAGCGTCCACGGGGCCGTTGCCGTCCGAGTTGCCATGGACTTCTTTGCCTGCAATGGTGAACACCACCGACGCATGGGGACGTTCACCGGTTTCACTGTGCTGTGACAGAGAGACAAAACCAAAATTCTCATTGTCCGCCGATACGCTCTCGTCACTGACCAGCGCCAAGATGTCTTCGTCAAAAATCTCGCTCTTGCGATCCGCCAATTCTTTGAATCGGGCAAACGCCGCGTTCAATTCCGTTTCACTTTCAAGCGAGACGCCCAAGTCTTGCAAGCGTTGCTTGAAGGCGTTGCGTCCACTGAGCTTGCCCAACACGATTTTGTTGGTGGTCCAGCCGACATCTTCTGCGCGCATGATTTCGTAGGTATCCCTCGCCTTGAGAACGCCGTCCTGGTGAATGCCTGAAGCGTGCGCGAAAGCATTGGCGCCCACAACCGCTTTGTTGGGTTGAACCACAAAACCCGTGGTTTGGCTGACCATGCGGCTGGCCGCCAGGATTTGGCGGGTGTCAACGGCCACATCCAGACCAAAATAATCACGCCGGGTTTTGACCGCCATGACCACTTCTTCCAAGGAGCAATTGCCTGCACGCTCGCCCAGTCCATTGATCGTGCACTCCACTTGGCGAGCCCCACCCATTTTCACGCCGGCCAAGGAGTTGGCGACCGCCATCCCCAAATCGTTGTGGCAATGCACGGACCAAATGGCCTTGTCGCTGTTGGGAATACGTTCGCGCAGGGTTTTGATAAATTCACCATACAACTCAGGCACGGCGTAGCCCACGGTATCAGGCACGTTGATGGTGGAGGCACCCTCATCAATCACCGCCTCTAAGACGCGGCATAAAAAGTCCATGTCGCTGCGGTAACCGTCTTCAGGGCTGAACTCGATGTCGCCCATCAAATTGCGCGCAAAACGAACCGATTGTTTGGCTTGCTCAAACACCTGATCTGGCGTCATGCGCAACTTCTTTTCCATGTGCAGCGCACTGGTCGCGAGAAAAATATGGATGCGGGCATTGGCAGCGCCAGCCAAGGCCTCTGCTGCACGGGCGATGTCGCGGTCATTGGCGCGAGCCAAAGAGCAAATCGTCGAATCCTTGATCGCCGCCGCAATGGCTTTGACGCAATCGAAGTCGCCGTTCGAGCTGGCTGCAAAGCCGGCCTCAATCACATCCACACGCAGGCGTTCGAGTTGACGGGCGATACGCAGTTTTTCATCACGGGTCATGGAAGCCCCGGGGGACTGCTCACCGTCACGCAAAGTCGTGTCAAAAATGATCAATTTATCAGACATCTAATTTCTCCAATGGTGAAAACCGCAACTTCAAAGCATAAATGCAAAAGGCCCGCTGCGGGTATGCAAACGGGCCTTTTGGGAAAATGATCGCGTGCGCTACATGTCCCGCCCGTAAGGCGCTAGCAGCAATAGAGCAAGCAATTTAAATTTCATGTAGATCACTTTAGCACAAATTGAAAGTCCACCATGGCGCCGCTCTGAGTTTTCACTCTTGGTGCAAGCCCCGCTCATCCGGCTCTTGCGTGGATGTACTGATCATGCTGGTGGGCTGGCCCTTGGCTTTGCGCACGGCGTACAAGGCGTAGCCACTCAAGCCGTAAACCACAAACAATCCAAACAACACCGTGGGCGGATGGATATTGACGACGCCAATGCCCAAGGCGATCAGCACAATGGCGGCAAACGGCACACTTTTCTTCATGTGCACGTCCTTGAAACTGTAAAACGGCACATTGGTGACCATGGTCAGTCCCGCATACAAGGCAATCACCAGCATCGGCCAGGCGACTGATGGGCCCGCGTAATCCAATTCGGTCATCAGCCAAATGAAGCCTGTGACCAAGGCAGCGGCAGCCGGCGAAGGCAGGCCTTGAAAAAATCGCTTGTCTACCACCGCCGTGTTCACATTAAAACGCGCCAGCCGCAGCGCTGCGCAGGCGCAATACACAAATGCCGCAATCCAACCCCAACGGCCCAGCCCTTTGAGGGCCCACTCATAGGCGATCAAGGCGGGGGCAGCCCCGAAAGAGACCATGTCCGACAAAGAATCCATTTGCTCCCCAAAAGCGCTTTGGGTATTGGTCATGCGGGCCACGCGGCCATCCAATCCGTCCAACACCATGGCGCAGAACACGCCTGTGGCGGCCAGATCAAAACGGCCGTTCATGGCCATGACAATGGCGTAAAAACCACCGAACAAGGCCGCCAAAGTGACCATATTGGGCAAGATATAAATACCTTTGCGGGGTTTGCGCTGCGCGCGAACCAATTCGGGATCATCACTGTTTTCCGTGTTGTCTCGCATAACTCTCATTCCTTGTTTGGAAGATCTTGACTGGGAAGTTCCCGCTTGGCACAGATCAATGGCCTTGAGTTTATGCCACTCGCCACCGCGACCAAAAACAAAGGCCACCGAAGTGGCCTTTGTTCAGCTGATACGGAGATCAGTTGCGGGTTTTGTCGACCAGCTTGTTCTTGGCAATCCAAGGCATCATGGCGCGCAATTGGGCACCAACGACTTCAATGGAATGCTCGGAATTCAAGCGACGACGAGCCGTCATGCTCGGGTAGTTGGTGCGGCCTTCCAAGATGAACATCTTGGCGTACTCGCCGGTTTGAATGCGCTTCAATGCATTGCGCATGGCTTCACGGCTTTGCTCGTTGATCACTTCAGAACCGGTCACGTACTCGCCGTACTCGGCGTTGTTGGAGATCGAGTAGTTCATGTTGCCAATGCCGCCTTCGTAGATCAAGTCCACAATCAGTTTGAGCTCGTGCAAGCACTCAAAGTACGCCATTTCAGGCGCGTAACCGGCTTCCACCAAGGTTTCGTAACCCATTTTGATGAGTTCCACGGCACCACCGCACAGCACAGCCTGCTCGCCGAACAAGTCGGTTTCGGTCTCTTCTTTGAAGTTGGTTTCAATGATGCCGGCTTTGCCGCCACCGTTGGCCATGGCATAAGACAAGGCCAAAGCACGGGCTTTGCCACTCTTGTCTTGGTGAATGGCCACCAAGTGGGGTACACCGCCACCTTGGGTGTAGGTGTTGCGCACGGTGTGGCCTGGGGCCTTGGGCGCCACCATCCACACGTCCAAGTCTTCGCGGGGAATCACTTGGTTGTAATGCACGTTGAAACCGTGGGCAAAGGCCAAGGAAGCGCCTTGCTTGATGTTGGGGGCCACATTGTTGCTGTAGACCTCGGCGATCATTTCGTCAGGCAACAAGATCATGACCACATCGGCGGCTTTGACGGCGTCATTGACTTCCATCACGGTCAGGCCGGCTTTGCCGACTTTGTCCCATGAAGCGCCACCTTTGCGCAGACCGACGACGACTTTGACGCCGCTGTCGTTCAAGTTTTGTGCATGGGCGTGCCCTTGCGAACCGTAACCGATGATGGCCACAGTTTTGCCTTTGATGACGCTCAGGTCACAGTCCTTGTCGTAAAACACTTTCATGGTTTTTTCCTTCAAAAATTTTATAAATTAATCAAACACGCAAAATTCTCTCGCCACGCCCAATACCGCAGGCACCGGTGCGCACGGTTTCGAGAATGGCGCTTCGGTCGATGGCCTCCAAAAAGGCATCGTTTTTCGACAAGTCACCGGTCAACTCAATGGTGTAGCTCTTGTCTGTGACATCGATGACGCGGCCACGGAATATATCAGCCATCCGCTTCATCTCTTCGCGCTCTTTACCGACCGCACGCACTTTCACCAGCATCAACTCACGCTCGGTGTAAGCACCTTCGGTCAAATCAACCACTTTGACAACTTCGATCAAACGGTTCAAATGCTTGGTGATTTGTTCAATCACATCGTCAGACCCGGTGGTCTGAATCGTCATGCGCGACAAACTGGGGTCTTCGGTCGGCGCGACGGTTAAGGACTCAATGTTGTAGCCACGGGCCGAAAATAAGCCCACCACCCGAGACAGGGCGCCGGCTTCGTTTTCCAGCAATACAGCGATGATGTGTTTCATGTGCAATTCCTCTTTTCGCCGCCCTCCCCTGCGCACGGTAATGTGCAGGCTTGGCGATCAATAGATTCTTCAATAAGGGGGGATGAATTGGTCGCGAGTCCCTTAAAGGTCCTCGGCGCCCATGATCATTTCGGTGATGCCTTTGCCTGCACGGACCATGGGAAACACGTTTTCCGTCGGATCGGTACGGAAATCCATGAACACGGTGCGGTCCTTGAGTCGGCGCGCTTCGCGCAAGGCGGGCTCCACATCTTCGGGCTTCTCAATCAGCATGCCCACGTGGCCGTAGGCTTCTGCCAATTTCACGAAGTCTGGCAAGGCATCCATGTAGCTGTGGCTGTAACGGCCCGAATACTCAATCTCTTGCCACTGCCGCACCATACCCAGGTAACGGTTGTTCAAGGCCACGATTTTGATCGGGGTGTTGTACTGCAGGCAAGTGGACAACTCTTGAATACACATCTGCACCGAGCCCTCACCCGTGACACAAAACACTTCGCTGTCGGGCTTGGCCAATTTGATGCCCATGGCGTAGGGAATGCCCACGCCCATGGTGCCCAAACCACCTGAGTTGATCCAGCGACGGGGCTCATTGAACTTGTAGTATTGCGCGGCCCACATTTGGTGCTGTCCCACATCGGAGGTGATGTAGGCGTCAGCGTCCTGGGTCATCTCCCACAGTGTTTCGATGACGCGCTGCGGCTTGATGACTTGCGTGTTTTCGCGGTCGTACTTCATGCAGTCGCGAGCACGCCAACCGTCGATGGTGGACCACCAAGCGCCCAGTGCTTGCGCATCCGGCTTGACAGAGGACTCTTTGACCATCGCAATCAATTCTTGCAATACGTCCTTGACGTCGCCCACGATCGGCACGTCCACCTTCACGCGCTTGGAGATGCTGGACGGATCGATGTCAATGTGGATGATCTTGCGTTCAACTTGGGCAAAGTGCTTGGGGTTACCAATCACGCGGTCGTCAAAGCGGGCGCCCACGGCCAACAGCACATCACAGTTTTGCATGGCGTTATTGGCCTCGAGCGTGCCATGCATGCCCAACATGCCCAAGAACTTGGGGTCTGATGCGGGGTAAGCACCCAAGCCCATCAAGGTGTTTGTGCAAGGAAAGCCCAGCATGTCCACCAAGGTGCGCAACTCTTGCGATGCATTGCCCAGCAACACGCCACCGCCGGTGTAGATGTAGGGACGCTTGGCCGCCAACAGCAACTGCAGCGCTTTGCGAATTTGGCCACCATGGCCTTTGCGCACGGGGTTGTAAGAACGCATCACCACCGACTCTGGGTAGCCGTGGTAAGGGGTTTTATTGAAAGAAACGTCTTTCGGCACATCCACCACCACAGGGCCAGGACGGCCACTGCGTGCAATGTGGAAGGCTTTTTTCATGACGTCCGCCATGTCGCGGGCGTCTTTGACCAAAAAGTTGTGTTTGACGATGGGGCGGGTGATGCCCACGGTATCGCATTCCTGGAAAGCATCCAGACCGATGGCAGCCGTCGGCACCTGGCCGCTGATGATCACCATCGGAATGCTGTCCATATAAGCCGTGGCAATGCCGGTCACGGCGTTGGTCAGGCCAGGGCCCGAAGTGACCAAGGCCACACCCACTTCGCCTGTGGCGCGCGCAAAGCCGTCAGCCGCGTGCACGGCCGCTTGCTCGTGTCGCACCAAGACGTGTTGGATGGTTTCCTGCTTGTACAAGGCGTCGTAAATGTGCAATACAGCACCACCGGGGTAACCCCAGATGAAATTGACGTTTTCCGCTTGCAGCGATTTGACCAAAATTTCTGCCCCACGCAGTTCAGGCACAGAGGCGCCCGGCGCAGAAGAAGTCGATGCCGATTCGGCTTTGAATGAAGTGTCCATATTCAACCTTTGTGAATTTCTCTAACGAAAAACCTTGGGTGCCCCTTTGCTGTGCTCTTTTGAAGCCGCATCGGGACTTTGGACCACAGCCATGGACGCCACATGTAACAGCGCCGGACGGTGACCCGTTTGCTTTTTTTCAATTGCAACCCGGTATTATCGCACTGACTGGATGCACTGCTTTTGAACTGTTCCTGGGCTCGGGAAGAATGCGATAATTCCCAGCACTTAATGCCTCAGAGGCTCCGGGCCTTACCCGTCTCAAAACCTCTCAAGCCATAAACCACAGGAGATCTCGCCCCCTTGGGTGAGACATGCAGTTGGCCACAGAACAAGAACTTTCAGACTTTCTCAAGAACACGGAAAAGCGCGCTTTCAAGCGCACGCTTTACCATGTCCGAGACGAAGAAGCGGCCCTGGACATCATGCAAGACAGCATGATCAAACTGGCCACGCACTACGGCGACAAACCCCCCGCCGAACTGCCGCTGCTTTTTCAGCGAATTTTGTCCAACACCATGCTGGACTGGTTTCGCAGGCGTAAAACCCGCAATGCCTTGTTTTCAAATTTGAGCGATTTTGGTGCGGGCAACGATGAGGGCGACTTTGACCTTTTGGAGACCTTCAATGGCGCCGCCGAATCTGAGTTGGGGGAAAGTGCAGAAGACCAAATCCGGCGCAAACAGATTTTTTTGCAAATTGAATCTGACATTCAAGATTTGCCGCCACGTCAACGAGAAGCCTTCCTGCTGCGTTACTGGGAGGAGATGGACGTTGCAGAGACTGCCGCCGCTATGGGTTGCACTGAGGGCAGTGTCAAAACACACTGTTCGCGAGCCGTTCACGCATTGAGCCGATCGCTCAGGGCCAAGGGAATAAAACCATGAAATATCAATCACTTACCGCAGAAAAAACCATTGACGATTACGGCAGAGCCTTTGCGCGTCGGCTGGACCGCGATGGCCTCGATCTGAGTTACGACATTGGTGAGCGTCTGCGTGCGGCCCGTATGCAAGCCCTTGCAGTGCGTAAGCCTGAATGGGTCACAGCCAGCGCCACGAGCCTGAACCTGTCTGCAGGACAGGCCACGCTCTTACAAAGCGGTGAAAACGGCCACCTTTGGCATCGTTTGGCCTCTTTTTTACCCCTGGTGGCCTTGATCGTTGGCTTGATGGCCATACAAAGCATTCAATCTGACAACAGCGTGACTGAAATCGCGGAAGTCGACTCTGCTTTGCTGTTGGACGAACTGCCCCCTGGCGCTTACACCGACCCCGGTTTTTTACAGTTTCTGAAAAGCAACCAAGTCGCTCAAACCGAGGCTCATTGAAGTGTTTTTTGTCCGATTGAAAACGGTCACTTGCATGGGGCTCGGCGTGCTCGCTGGGTTGATGCTGAGTGGCGCCGTTTGGGCGCAAGCGGCACCGAGCAGCGCAATGCCTGCGGTGGCAATGCCACCCAGCGTCAATGCAGTCACATCGCCCACGACCAAAGGCAAATGGAAGGAACTGACGGCTGCTCAGCAAGTTGCTTTGGAGCCCTTGGCCCCGCATTGGACGTCGCTCAGCGAGGCTCAGAGAAAAAAATGGCTGGCCATTTCGAAAAATTTTGACACCTTGCCAGATTACGAAAAATCGACCCTGCACAGCCGCATGGCCGAATGGGCCACCCTGAAGCCTCAGCAGCGCATACAAGCGCGCTTGAATTATGGTGAAACCAACCGAATCACCCCGGTCGAAAAAAAGGCCCAATGGGAGGCTTACCAGTCATTGCCTGAAGATGAAAAACGCAAATTTGGCGCAGCCCAGCAAGCACCATTATCAGGCGCTGCGATTGCCCCCAAGACATCCGCTCAAGACAAACTCTCGCACGTCCAAACACCTGTGGGACAACAGCCGGCCAAAGGTAAGACCCCTGGGGTAAAGGATTTAGATCCCAAAACCTTGCTGCCGCCAAGCAAAGTTACGCCCCCCAAAGCGGACTCGACCCCAGTTTGAATACGCATCCGGGCGACTTGATTGCCACCCCAATACCCTTGCTGGCCCCCGCGTTGGCAAGGCGTATGGCTTGCTGGCTGTATGAGGGCATGCTGCTGTTTGGCGTGGTTTTCATCACCGGCTATCTATTCAGCACCTTGAGCCAAACCCGCAACGCACTGGACCACCGTCACGGGTTACAGGCCTTTGTCTTTCTGATTCTTGGAATTTACTTCACCTGGTTTGGCGCCAAAGGTCAAACCTTGGCCATGAAAACCTGGCATATCCGGGTGGTCAATGTGTACGGCCAAGCCCTGACTCAACAACGTGCCTGCTGGCGCTACCTCCTGAGTTGGGTCTGGTTTTTGCCGCCGATCGCCTTGACCCGTCCTTGGGACATTTCGGCACTCGAAACTTTGGTCCTGACAATGGGGTGGGTCGCCGTTTGGGCCTTGCTCAGTCGGTTTCAGCCCCAAGGGCAGTACTGGCACGATGTCTGGGCGGGGACCCGGCTGATTCACGACGACCGCAAACCGGCGCCAAAGCAGAATGATGCCCAATAGTCTTAACATGGCTTAGCCTCTCAGGTACTGACCTATCGCCATGCCCACAACGCCTTCACCGACTCCCCCCTCTTTTTCCGTGTGCGTCTACTGCGGCGCTCGGCCCGGTGACGAACCTCTGTTTGCAGAAACAGCCCGGCAAGTCGGGCAATGGATTGGTGCACACGGGGGACAACTGGTCTATGGCGGCGGCAGCAACGGCCTGATGGGCATCGTGGCCGACGCAACCCTGGCGGCCGGCGGCCGGGTGGTGGGCATCATCCCGCAAGCCCTGGTGGACAAAGAATGGGCCCACCCCCATTGCACCGAGTTGCATGTGGTGGACACCATGCACGAGCGCAAGCGCATGATGGCCGAGCGGGCCGATGCCTTCATCGCCCTGCCCGGCGGCATTGGGACTTTTGAAGAATTTTTTGAGGTGTGGACCTGGCGTCAGTTGGGTTACCACAACAAGCCGGTGGGCCTGCTCAACTTGAATGGCTACTACGACGGCTTGTTGACTTTTTTGCGCAGTGTCGTGAAGCATCAGTTCATGGGCGAGTGGCAAATGGACTTGATCGCTGTCGACGATCACGCCCCTGCTCTGCTTGAAAAGCTGGTGCAGTCCGCCGGACTGCAGTACAACGTCCTAAGCGACGCACTGTAAATCAAATCGCCGAGTTGTCCTCTTCGCCGGTACGGATACGCACCACGCGCTCCACATTGGTGATGAAAATCTTACCGTCACCGATTTTGCCAGTACGCGCCGCTTTCACGATCGCATCCACGCAGCGGTCCACATCATCATCCTTGACTGCGACTTCTACTTTCACCTTGGGCAAGAAGTCCACCACGTACTCGGCACCACGGTACAGTTCTGTGTGCCCTTTTTGACGACCAAAGCCTTTGACCTCGGTGACCGTCAGTCCCGTCACGCCGCATTCGGCTAGCAACTCACGAACCTCTTCCAGCTTGAACGGTTTGATGATGGCGGTAATTTGCTTCATGGTGGTTAGCTTCCTGAAAATGAAATTTAAGCGCGAAATTTATTGGTCATAGGATAACGCCAATCCTTGCCAAAACTGCGGTGCGTGACACGAATCCCGACAGGGGCTTGGCGGCGTTTATATTCGTTCAGCTTGATTAACCGGGTGACCTTCTCCACATCCGCCCGCTCAAAGCCGTCGGCCACCAGCGCCTCAATGCCTTCATCGTTTTCCATGTAACGCGCGATGATGGCGTCGAGCACCTCGTAAGCGGGCAAGCTGTCTTGGTCTTTTTGATCGGGTCGCAACTCGGCGCTGGGCGGACGGGTGATGATGCGCTCAGGTATCGGCTGAGCGCCCGTGCCAAAGGGGTCGTTTTGATTGCGCCAGTTGGACAAGCGAAACACCTGGGTCTTGACCACGTCCTTGATGACGGCAAAACCGCCTGCCATGTCGCCGTACAGCGTGCAATAACCGGTGGCCATTTCGCTTTTGTTCCCGGTCGTCAACACAATCGCGCCGGTTTTGTTGGACATCGCCATCAACAAGGTCCCGCGAATGCGCGCCTGGATGTTTTCTTCGGTGGTGTCTTCGGCCAGGCCCTCAAACTGCAACGCCAAGGCTTGCTTAAAGCCTTCAAACAAGGGGGTAATCGTGATTTCGTCGTAACGCACGTGCAGACGTTCGGCCATTTCACGGGCATCCAGCCAGCTGATGTCGGCGGTATAGGGCGAGGGCATCATCACCGCATGCACCTTGTCCGCGCCGATGGCGTCCACCGCTATGGCCAGCACCAGCGCCGAATCAATGCCGCCTGACAGACCCAACACTGCTTTTTGAAAACCGTTTTTACCCAAATAATCACGCACCCCCAACACCAGGGCGTCCCACAAATCTGCTTCGTCACTGCGGGCTGCATTGACCGCCGCGGGTTGAACCTGTGCCAGACCGTCTTGCAGTGCCACCGCCACAAGGGGCAAGTCTTCGGTAAAAGCCGGCGCCCGCATTTGCACCTCGCCCTGGGCATCCAGCGCAAAGGACCGGCCTTCAAACACCACCTCATCTTGTCCACCCACCAAGTGGGCGTAAACCAAGGGCAAGCCACAGGCCAAGACCCGCTCGCGCATGTGTTGCTCTCGCTCCAGCCCTTTGCCGGCATGAAACGGTGAGGCGTTGAGAACGGCCAAGATCTGAGCACCCGCCGCTTTGGCTTTCTGCGCTGGCCCATCAAACCAAGCGTCTTCACAAATCAGCAAGCCGACTTGAACGCCCGAGACCTCGAACACACAAGCCTGGTCACCCGGCATGAAATACCTTCGCTCATCAAACACTTGGTAATTGGGCAGTTCTTGCTTGGCGTAACGGGCCACCGTGTGCCCCTCAACCAGCACCGAGGCCATATTGAAGCGCCGGGTCACCGCCACACTTTTACTGCGCATGCCCCCGCCCTGAGGATGGCCAACCACCACGGCCATGCCTTTTAACCCGGCGGTTTCTCGCGCCACTGTTTTCAGGGCATCATCGCAGGCATCGATGAAAGCGGGCCGCAACAGTAAATCCTCTGCGGCATAACCGCAAAGGGACAATTCGGGCGTGAGTAACAGGCGCGCGCCTTTTTGGTAGGCTGCGTGCGCAGCGTCGATGATTTTTTGGGCATTGCCCTTCATATCACCGACCGCGAAATTGAGCTGAGCCACACAAAGATTGAGAGTCATACAGGTGCAGGAATACAAGTCAGACGATTATGTCATCCAGGTGCACGATTCCTGGCACACCATGGACGAAGGCGCGTGGAATGATCTGTTGGCCCAACAAAAAACGCCCACCCTCTTCATGCAGTACGCCTACCTGAAGGCAATGCAAGAGAGTCAAGCCGCCAGTCCCGAATCGGGATGGGCCTTGCAAATCATCACCCTCTGGCAAGAGAATGCAGACGGAGATGGCGGGTCAGTTTTGCAGCTTTGCGCCGCCACTGCCCTGTACATCAAGGGGCACTCTTACGGGGAATACGTGTTCGATTGGGCCTGGGCCGACGCGTACCAACGGCACGGTCTGCGCTACTACCCCAAGGCCCTGGTGGCGGTGCCCTTTACGCCCGTTCCGGGCAGCCGTTTGCTGGCCTTAGATGCTGCGGCCCGGCAGGCCTTGGCAAAAACCTTGATCGAGTTCACTCAAAACCAATCGCTGTCGTCTTTGCACCTGCTGTTTGGCGATGAAGCGGACCTGCTGGCTTGTGCGCAAGCCGGCATGATGCTGCGCCACACGGTGCAATTTCACTGGAACAACGCGCAGTACGCCGATTTTGATGATTTCTTGAGCCAACTGAGCCAAGAAAAACGTAAAAAAATACGCCAGGAACGACGCAAAGTGGCTGAGGCGGGTGTGCAGTTTCGGGTGCTGCGCGGTGCAGACATTTTGACCCGCGACTGGGACTTCTTTTACCAATGCTATGAAAGAACCTACCTGGAACACGGCAACAAGCCCTACCTGAGTCGCGACTTTTTTACGCAGCTGCAACACAACCAGTCCGCGCACTGGTTGCTGTTTGTCGGTGAGATCGACGGCCGCCCTGTGGCCTGCAGCCTATTGGGCTTGGACAGTGCA
>CAIWWN010000090.1 GCA_903916355.1 uncultured Burkholderiales bacterium
ATCCGTGTCCGGCCAGTTAAACCCTGTGCCTTGCACCAGCATGACCTTGGTTTCTTGCAACAGCTCTAAAAAGAACTGCTGGTCATCCGCAATCGGATAGACCTTGGGGTCCAACCTGGGGAACATGTACAAAGCCGCATGGGGCTTGACACAGGACACCCCGGGAATGGCAGTGATGAGCGCATACGCCAAATCGCGCTGCTTGCGCAAACGACCGCCCTCACCCACCAATTCGTTGATGCTTTGATGACCACCCAATGCGGTTTGAATCGCCCACTGGCCTGGCACGTTGGCACACAATCGCATGTTCGAGAGCATGTTCAAACCCTCGATGTAATCTTTCGCGGGTTTTTTATCGCCCGATACCACCATCCAACCCGCACGGTAACCACAGGAGCGGTAGCTCTTGGACAGGGAGTTGAAGGTCAGCGTCAGAACGTCGGTACTCAAACTGCCAATCGGGGTGTGCCGGGCATCGTCGTATAAAACTTTGTCATAGACCTCATCAGCAAAGATCACCAAATCGTGTTCACGGGCCAACTCCACAATGCTTTGCAGCAAAGCGTCTGAATACAAAGCTCCGGTGGGATTGTTGGGGTTGATGACCACAATGCCTTTGGTGCGCGGCGTGATCTTGCGCCGAATGTCTTCCAGGTCGGGCATCCAACCGTCGGCTTCATTGCAAAGGTAATGCACCGGTGTGCCACCGGACAGGCTGGTCGCCGCGGTCCACAAGGGATAGTCGGGCGCCGGCAACAGCAGCTCGTCACCGTTGTCCAGCAAGCCATTGGTGGCCATGACGATCAGTTCACTGGCTCCGTTACCCAGGTAAATATCCTCCAGTGTCACGCCCTTGATGCCTTGCTTTTGGGTCTCATGCATCACGGCCTTGCGCGCACCAAAAATACCTTTGCTGTCGGAGTAGCCCGCCGAGTTGGGCAGGTTGCGGATCATGTCTTGCTGGATTTCTTCGGGCGCATCGAAACCGAACACAGCCAAATTGCCAATGTTCAAGCGGATGATTTTTTGCCCCTCTTCTTCCATCTGGCGCGCGCGGTCCATGATGGGGCCTCGGATGTCATAGCAGACATTAGCAAGTTTGGCGGATTTTAAGATCGTCTTCAAAGTCCCTCCCTGGGCATCGTCATTGGGGAAAACCTATAATTTGACCACAGTTATGGCGGCATTTTCCGACCATTTCGAGATTGTCTCAGCCCCACAATCCTCCTGACAACACTTGACCCGCCATGAAACTGCAACCCGATCAATTCAACGCCCCCTTCATCAACGCCTACGAGCCTGGCTGGATCTCGGTCAATGGCGAAAAGTACACAGGCGCCTTGATCGTGAGCAGTGAGCAAGGCTGCAGCCCGTGGTCCGCCACTCACTTTGTTGATTTGCAGCCAGATCATTTCAGGGAGCTGCTGCTAAGCCGGCCGGAATTGGTCATTTTTGGCAGCGGTGCTCAATTACGTTTTCCGCGCCCCTTGTGGCTCGCGCCCTTGATCCAAATGGGCATTGGTGTGGAGACCATGGACACACCTGCCGCTTGTAGAACCTACAACGTTCTGGCCAGCGAAGGGCGACGTGTGGTTGCCGCCCTGCTCCCCCCAGATGCCATTTAAGGGACTGAATTCGTCAAATACACCCAGTCAAAAGGGGCGAAAGGGTCCTTATCGGTGGTGATTCTGCACTTTAGGCTAAAATAGAGGATTGCCGATTGAAGGTCATGTCTTGCAACAGACTGACGTACTTTGTATTGGCCTCACTTTGTTACCGAGAAGAATTTTCTATGGCGATCGTTGTCAACAAACCCCTCCCTGAATTTGAAGCGAACGCCACCGGTGGTTTGAAAGTTTCAAACACCTCGCACAACGGCAAAACGCTGATTTTGTACTTCTACCCCAAAGACAACACGCCCGGTTGCACCACCGAGGCGATGCAGTTTCGCGACAAATTCAAAGACTTCGTCAAAGCAGGCGCCACCGTGTTTGGCGTTTCACGCGACAACATGAAGTCGCACGATGAATTCAAAGCCAACTTGGAATTGCCTTTTGAATTGATCGCAGACACCGAAGAAAAAATGTGCCACATGTTCGGGGTGGTTAAAAACAAGATCATGTACGGCAAAAAAGTCAAAGGCATTGAGCGCAGCACATTCTTGATAGGTGCGGATGGCCTGGTCAAAAATGAATGGCGTGGTCTGAAAGTGCCAGGCCATGTGGAAGAAGTTCTGCAAGCTGTGAAAGATTTGAAAAAAGCGATCCCTGCGGTGACCACCACAGTCTGAAAACAGCGCAGAACTGTCACAGGACTCATGCATAATGATTCCATGCAGTTGACCGACAGTTCGACACCGTTACTCCAAAAAGCCGCCTGGGTCTCCATGCGGCTTTTTGTTTTTTAAGCGCCCCTTTTCTTTCCAACTCAAAGGCCCTGTTTCATGCCATTGCCACCTGCCCCGACTCAACGCGCCACCCTGCTCTCGACCGCTTCGATCTCAACTTTACCGCGCGCGCAAAGCGGATCAGCCAAACACAGCAAATCTGATGCACCCCTGTCAGAGGCGCAAACTATGGCCAAAGCAGTGCACGTCGCCCCTCCCGCCATTCAGGTGGAGACACAGCGGGCGGAAAAGAAAACACGCGCAACAGACACTGCGACGACCACGCCCGAAACCTCCACCAGCAAGCCGGCCAAGACCACAAGCGCACGCAACATCAAATCAAAGAAATCAGGCCCCACCAAGTTGTTTGTGCTGGACACCAATGTGCTGATGCACGATCCGATGTGCCTGTTCCGATTCGAAGAACATGATGTGTTCTTGCCCATGATTGTTTTAGAGGAGTTAGATGGTCACAAAAAAGGCATGACCGAAGTGGCGCGCAATGCCCGCCAGACCAGCCGATCTTTGGATGCACTGGCCGCGCAAGGCGCCGACATCAGCCAAGGCTTGTTGCTCGCCGGCACGGGCCATGTCGACGCTTGCGGCAAGCTGTTCTTTCAAACCCAGGCACTGGACGCCAACCTGCCGTCCAGCCTGCCACAAGGCAAGGCGGACAACCAGATATTGGGGGTCGTGCAGGCCTTGGGTAAAAAATATGCACCACGTGAGGTGGTGCTGGTCTCCAAAGACATCAATATGCGTGTCAAAGCGCGGGCCCTGGGCTTGGCTGCAGAAGACTATCAAAATGACAAGGTGCTGGAGGACGGCGACCTGCTGTACGCCGGCGTCTTGCCGCTGCCGACCGATTTCTGGTCACGCCACGGCAAAGCGGTCGAAAGCTGGCAGCAAGGTAGCCATACGTTTTACCGAATCAGTGGGCCAGTGGTGCCCAGTTTGCTCATCAATCAATTCGTTTATTTTGAAGCGCCAGGTGAACCCAGCTTGTATGCCCGGGTGACAGAAATTCGCGGCAAGACCGCCGTGTTACGGACTTTGAAGGACTTTACCCATCTGAAGAATGCCGTATGGGGCGTGACGACACGCAACCGCGAACAAAACTTTGCCATGAACTTGCTGACCGACCCTGAAGTCGACTTTGTCACGCTGGCGGGTACGGCAGGCACCGGCAAGACCTTGATGGCCTTGGCTGCGGGCTTGACCCAGGTGCTGGACGACCGGCGCTACACCGAAATCATCATGACCCGCGCCACCGTGAGTGTGGGAGAAGACATTGGCTTTTTGCCCGGTACCGAAGAAGAAAAAATGGGGCCTTGGATGGGGGCGCTGGACGACAACTTGGAGTTTTTAGCCAAAGGCGATGGCGGCAATGCGGGCGAATGGGGGCGCTCAGCCACCAACGAGTTGATTCGCAGCCGGATCAAAATCAAGAGCATGAATTTCATGCGCGGGCGCACCTTCATGAACAAGTACGTGATCATTGATGAGGCGCAGAACTTGACGCCCAAGCAAATGAAAACCCTGATCACGCGTGCCGGGCCGGGCACCAAGATTGTCTGCATGGGTAACTTGGCGCAGATCGATACGCCGTACCTGACCGAAGGCTCTTCGGGCTTGACCTACGCCGTGGACCGCTTCAAAGGTTGGGCGCATGGCGGCCATATCACCTTGGCGCGTGGCGAGCGCTCTCGACTGGCGGACTTTGCCAGTGAGGTGCTCTGATCAGTAGTCACCGCCACTGCCCATGCCACCACTGGCCAAACTTTCAAAACGGGTCAGTGGTTTCAAGAAGGTCAACCTCACGGTCCCCGTGGGGCCGTTACGCTGTTTTCCAATGATGATCTCAGCAACACCTGGCTCTTTAGAGTCTTTGTTGTAATAGTCATCGCGGTAAATGAACATGATGATGTCGGCATCCTGCTCAATCGCGCCGGACTCCCGCAGGTCACTCATCATGGGCCGCTTATCGGTACGCTGCTCCACGCTACGGTTGAGCTGTGACAAGGCAATCACCGGGCATTGCAGCTCCTTGGCCAGCATTTTCAAACCCCGTGAAATTTCACCCAACTCGGTGGCGCGGTTGTCGCCGCCGGTGGTCGAGCCGCTCATCAGTTGCAAATAATCGACCACGATCAAACCCAACTTGCCGCACTGGCGTGCCAAACGACGGGCGTTGGCACGCAACTCACTCGGGGTCAAGCCCGGGGTTTCGTCAATGTGCAGCGACACGGTACGCAAGCGGTCGATGGCGTCTGCCAGACGCGGCCATTCTTCAGCGGTCAGTTTGCCGGTGCGCAGATGGCCTTGGTCGATGCGGCCAATCGAGCCCACCACACGAACAGCCAATTGGGAGGCGCCCATTTCCATGGAAAACACCGCCACCGGCAGGCCTTCGTTCAGGGCCACATGCTCGGCAATGTTGACCGCAAAGGCGGTCTTGCCCATGGACGGCCGGGCCGCCAACACCACCAAGTCGCCGGCCTGCAAACCCGAGGTCATGCGATCCAAGTCGTAAAAGCCAGTGGGGACGCCGGTGATGTCATTGGGGTTGTCGGCCATCTCCTGGACCCGGTCCATCAGCTCAATGACCAAGGTGTCCATGGACTGGAAACCTTGCTTATTGCGTGAACCCTCTTCACCGATATTGAAAATCTTTTGTTCAGCTTCGTCCAGAATTTTGTCAACCGGACGCCCCTGCGGGTTAAAGGCGTTGGTGGCGATCTCGTCGCTGGCCGTCACCAATTTGCGCAAAATGCCGCGTTCACGCACGATCTCGGCATAGCGCCGGATATTGCTGGCACTGGGCACGTACTGGGCCAGTGAGTTCAGATAGGTCAGACCGCCCATGCTGTCGGACTTGCCCTGGTGCTGCAGATGCTCAAACACGGTGATCACGTCGGCAGGTTTAGAGCCGTTGATCAAGGTGCCAATGGCACTGAAGATCAGCTTGTGCTCATGGCGGTAAAAGTCGTTGTCCACCAGCAAATCGTTGACCCGGTCCCACGCTTGGTTGTCCAGCAAAAGCCCACCCAAAACGCTGGACTCGGCCTCAATGGAATGGGGGGGCACACGCAGTTGCGCGATTTGGCTATCGGATGTGATGTTCAAGGTGGAGTCTGACAAGGTGGGGGAGTAAACAGCCAACATGGTGTGTATCTGGTTTCGGTCGATCTTACGCAGTCAAGACAGGCAAGTCACGGGACAAGCCTGTGTATAACCCGTTGGTAAACGGTGCTTAAGTGGTGAATTGAAGTGCATAAGCCCAGAAAAGAAACCCCAAAGAAAAAGCCGCCGCGTCTGAAAGACCCGGCGGCTTGTCTTGGGAAAACGCAGATTAAGCGGTTTCGCCAAGGACAGAGACGGTGATCTCGACCGACACGTCCGTGTGCAAAGACACCGACACGCTGGATTCGCTGACCGTCTTGATCGGGCCGTGAGGCATGCGCACTTGTGCTTTTGCCAGAGCGAAGCCCTGCTTAGTCAACGCGTCAGCGATGTCATGGTTGGTGACGGAGCCGAACAAGCGGCCGTCCACACCGGCTTTTTGGGTCAACTTAACGACCATACCGGACATTTTTTCGCCTTGGGCTTGGGCTTCGGCCAATTTAAGGGCTGCCGCTTTTTCCAATTCCACACGGCGCGCTTCAAACTGCGCCTTGTTGGCTTCGGTGGCACGACGGGCTTGACCGCTAGGGATCAAGAAGTTACGTGCGTAACCGTCTTTGACTTTGACGATATCGCCCAGGTTACCCAGGTTCACGACCTTTTCGAGCAGAATAATTTGCATGGTCGGACTCCTTAGACTTTGTGCTGATCGCTGTAAGGCAACATGGCCAAGAAGCGAGCGCGTTTGATGGCGGTGTTGAGCTGACGCTGGTAAATGGCGCGAGTGCCAGTCAAGCGAGCGGGGATGATCTTGCCGTTTTCGGCAATAAAATCACGCAAGGTGTCGACATCTTTGTAGTCGATTTCTTCGACGCCAGTGACTGTGAAGCGGCAGAAACGCTTGCGCTTGAACAGCAGGGACTGGGTATTGCGCTTAGGGCGCTTATCTTTGTTGAACTTTTTAAACGTGGCCATGGGGCCTCCTGAAATTAATCTTGCTGAAACTCTTGAATATGCAAAATCACACTTTTACCGTTCCGGGGTGTGGCTAAAAAGCCGCTGAACCGCCAAACGCTGCCGATAGGCTGGCGTTGGATACGTTCTGCCACCGCACCAATGGCCAAGGCTCTCACCGAGGCTTTGACTTGTCTGGTTTGCCCGTCTTCCTGAAGCGTCGACTCGTGTTCGAGTCTGAAGTCCAGGGCGGGTAAACCTACCGGGGTGTATCGCAGAGCTTGAAGTTCTGCGATACAAGCGGTCAAGTCGGTGCGATTCACGCCTTCACGATCGGTGTGATCAACCCGCGAATTCGGTTTGTTGGGCTTTGCGGGCTTCTTCACGCTCCACTGTTTTCATCATCGAAGACGGGCCGGCGTCGGCTTTCTTCTTAGAAACAGTCAGGTGACGCAGCACGGCATCGTTGAACTTGAATGCATGCTCGAGCTCGGCCATCACAGGCTGATCGGCTTCAATGTTCACGCACAGGTAATGCGCTTTGCCCAGCTTGTTGATTTGGTATGCCAACTGACGACGGCCCCAATCTTCAACACGGTGGATCTTGCCGCCACCAGCGGTGATCATGCCTTTGTAACGTTCCAGCATGGCTGGAACTTGTTCGCTTTGATCCGGATGGATCAGCAATATGATTTCGTAATGACGCATTCAAACTCCTTGTGGATAACCCAAAAGATTGGTAAAGCTGCTTCCGGCGTCTGACGGGGGCAGCAAGGCGAAGCCTCAGATTATAGCCCAGTCTTTAGAGACCCGGGTAACTGTCCGCTGCAGCCAAGCCGCTTTGAGCCTCAGGAGCCGTCCGGGTGAACCAACTGACCACCGCGATCAGCGCAAAACCCAGGGGCACACCAAACACCCCCGCCGAAACCGGCTGAATGCCGAACCACAGGCCTGCGTTCGGCTCCAGCCCCCAAAAAGTACGCAGGTAAGACGCATTGATCACCATGTAAAGCACCGTGACACCCAAACCGCCCAACATGCCGCACACCACGCCGATGCGATTGGCACCTTTCCAGACAATCCCCAGCACCATGCCTGGAAAGAACGCAGCAGCAGCCAGTGAAAAAGACGCCGTGACCAAAGCCAGAATTTGCGCAGGCTTCCAAGCGGCCGCCAAGGCAGCCAACATGGCCACGGCGAGCAATGCAAACTTGGACAAAATCACCCGCCCCTCTGGCGTGTTCAAACCTTTGGCCGTACGGGGTTTCATGTCATGCACCAGCGCATTGCTGATCGTCAGCAGCAATCCATCGGCCGTGGACAGCGCTGCGGCCAGCCCACCGGCGGCCACCAGGCCAGAGATCACAAATGGCATCCCGCCCAACTCGGGCGTGGCCAACATGATCATGTCGGCGCCCAGGCGCAATTCACCAAACTGCAAGGTGCGGTCGCCATTGACATCGGCCACATCCACCAAGGCGGGGTCCACCCTGCCCCATTGCGCCAGCCAATGCGGCAATGCATCAAAACTGCTGCCGACCAGGTTGTTCATGACTTCAAACTTGACCAGTACCGCCAAGGCCGGTGCACTCAAATACAGCAAGGCGATGAAAAACAAAGACCAAGCCACCGACTGCCGGGCTTCAGCCACGCTGGGCGTGGTGTAGTAACGCGTGAGCAAATGAGGTAAGCCGGCGGTGCCCACCATCAGGCAAAAAATCAGCGCCATAAAATTGAGCCGCGAGGTTTCAAAGAGTTTTTGTTGCGCCGGTGTGCCCTGCGGGTCTCCTTGGAACGCTTGCGAATGCAATGGCAAACCCGATAAGGGTTGAGCCCGCTCCAAGTTGTCTTGCATGGCCCGTGTCCACTGCTCACGCGCAGAGGCCGTGTCTTTGGGGATGGCCAGCAACTCTCGTCGCGCTTGGGCAATCAACGCAAAATCCGCCGCTTGCGCTTTGAGCGTGCGCACCTGCACCTCCAGTATTTCTCGCTCTTTGCGCAGGGAAGACTCAATATCCAAGAGTTTGAATTCATAGTTTTTGGCGCGGTAATAAAACGCGTCGCGCACCTCGATTTCAGCGGGATCAGAAATCAATTTTTGTTCCAAAGCCGCAATTTTGGGCAACTGCTCACCGTAGGCCGTCATGGCCAAAGGTGTACCGAGTTGCTTGTAAGCCAGCCAAGAGACAGGCAGCAAAAAAGCCAGCAACAAAATCATGTATTGAGCCACTTGCGTCCACGTGATGGCGCGCATGCCGCCCAAGAAGGAACAGAGCAAGACTCCGCCCAAGCCCAACAAGATACCAATTTCAAACTGCACACCGGTCAGGCGTGAGGCAATCAAACCAATGCCGTAAATCTGCGCCACCACGTAAGTAAAAGAACACAACACGGCCGCCCCGGCGGCCAGCAAGCGCGGCCAGCGTCCGCCGTAACGCACACCAAAGAAATCAGGCAAGGTGTACAAACGCATTTCGCGCAGACGCGGTGCGATCAGGAGACCGACCAGGCAAAAGCCGCCGGTCCACCCCATCACATAAGCCAAGCCCCCGGGCTGCGAACCTGCACCCGAAAAGCCCTGTAAATACAAAGCGCCAGACAAACTGATGAAGGATGCTGCGCTCATCCAATCGGCGGCCGTGGCCATGCCGTTGTACATGGCCGGTATCCGGCGCCCGGCCACAAAGTACTCTTCAGCCTCTGTGGTACGGCCCGTGATACCGATCATGGCGTACATCATGACCGTGGCAAATAAAAAGATAGGGCCAATCAAATTTCGCGATAGGCCCTGACGCTCCGCCCAAGCCATCAGCGCCAGCAAGGCCAGCAACACCAGGACATAGAACGCAACATTACGGTGCAAGCGCCAGCGGTAGGCAGCGTAAAGTGACGAATTGTCGGGCGCGGTCATCGACTGGACTTACGCGTTCATTTGCCCAACTGGGTCCAGGTCGCCACCACCGTATCCGGGTTGAGCGAAATGGAGCTAATCCCCTGCTTCATCAACCATTGGGCAAAGTCAGGATGGTCACTGGGGCCTTGTCCGCAAATGCCAATGTATTTGCCCTGCGACAAACAAGCTTGAATCGCCTGACTGATCAAGGCCGTCACGGCGGGGTCACGCTCATCAAAGTCGATCGCCAACAACTCCAAGCCTGAATCTCGGTCCAGACCCAAGGTCAACTGGGTCAAATCGTTCGAACCGATAGAGAAGCCGTCGAAGAACTCCAAAAATCGGTCGGCCAAGATGGCGTTGCTCGGCACTTCGCACATCATGATCAGTTTGAGGTCGTCTTGACCACGCTTGAGGCCATGCACTGCCAGCAACTGCGTCACGCGTTCGGCCTGGCCCAGGGTGCGCACAAAAGGCACCATCACCTGAACATTGGACAAGCCCATCTCGCCGCGCACGCGTTTGATGGCCTCACACTCCATGGCGAAGGCTTCACCAAAATCAGCACTGAGGTAACGCGCCGCGCCGCGGAATCCCAGCATCGGGTTTTCCTCTTCGGGCTCATAACGGCTGCCGCCGATCAATTTACGGTACTCGTTGCTTTTGAAATCCGACAGCCGCACGATGACCGGTTTGGGCCAAAAGGCCGCCGCAATGCTGGCCACCCCTTCGGTCACTTTATCGACATAAAAAGCCCGCGGTGAAGCGTGGCCCCGGGCCACGGATTCAACCGCTTTTTTCAAGTCGGCATCGATGTTCGGATAGTCCAAGATGGCCTTGGGGTGCACACCGATGTTGTTGTTGATGATGAATTCCAAACGCGCCAAGCCCACGCCAGCGTTGGGCAACTGAGCAAAATCAAAAGCCAGCTGCGGGTTGCCCACGTTCATCATGATCTTGGTGGAGATGTCGGGCATGGTGCCGCGCTGCACTTCGGTGATTTCGGTTTCGATCAAGCCATCGTAGATGTGACCGGTATCGCCCTCGGCACAACTCACCGTCACCAGAGTGCCGTCTTTGAGCCGCTCGGTGGCATCACCGCAGCCCACCACGGCCGGAATGCCCAGCTCGCGGGCAATGATGGCCGCATGGCAGGTGCGACCGCCGCGGTTGGTGACAATGGCGCTGGCCCGCTTCATCACCGGCTCCCAGTTGGGATCGGTCATGTCGGTCACCAGCACATCGCCAGGTTGGACCTGGTCCATCTCGCTGATGTGGTGCACCAGGCGCACGGGGCCAGTGCCAATTTTTTGCCCAATCGCACGGCCTTCGGCCAACACCGTGCCTTTGCCTTTGAGCTTGTAGCGCAACTCGGCTGTGCCTTTGGACTGGCTTTTCACGGTTTCGGGGCGGGCTTGCAAAATATACAGCAGGCCGTCGGTCCCGTCTTTGCCCCATTCAATGTCCATGGCGCGACCGTAGTGCTGTTCAATCACCACAGCATAGTGCGCCAACTGTTCCACATCGGCATCGGTCAAGGAGTAACGGTTGCGCTGCTCGGTCGGCACGTCGATGGTCTCGACCAAGCGGCCACTGGCGGCCTTGGCTTCAGGTGTCGCAAACACCATTTGAATCAGCTTAGAGCCTAAGTTGCGGCGGATCACCGCACGCTTGCCCGCTGCCAGCATGGGTTTGTGCACGTAAAACTCATCAGGGTTGACCGCGCCTTGCACCACCGTCTCACCCAAGCCGTAGCTGGACGTAATGAACACCACTTGATCGAAACCCGACTCGGTGTCGATGGTGAACATGACGCCGGCTGCCCCCAAATCTGAGCGCACCATGCGCTGCACACCCGCAGACAGGGCCACGTCGGCGTGCGCAAAACCCTTGTGCACGCGGTAGCTGATGGCCCGGTCGTTGTACAGCGAGGCAAACACCTCTTTCATTTTGTGCAGCACATCTTCAATGCCCACCACATTCAAAAATGTTTCTTGCTGACCGGCAAAGGACGCATCCGGTAAGTCTTCGGCTGTCGCCGATGAACGCACGGCAAACGAGGCGGAGGGATTGCCGCTTGAGAAACGCGCGAACTCCTCGCGAATGGCTTTTTCTAAATCAGCAGGAAACGGCTGCGCCTCGACCATGGCGCGAATTTGCGCGCCCACCGTGGCCAGGGTGCGCACATCATCGGTGTCCAAGGCATCGAGCAAGGCATTGATGCGGCCGGTCAAGCCCTCAAAATTTAAAAACTGGCGAAAAGCATGGGCTGTGGTCGCAAAACCGGTCGGCACACGCACGCCAGAAGGCAGCTGAGAAATCATCTCGCCCAGGCTGGCATTTTTGCCACCCACCGAGTCCACATCGGTCATGCGCAGTTGCTCGAACGGCACCACAAGGGCATCTTTCGCAAAAAGGGTGTTCATGAAAAGCTCCAAAGTTAAAAATCGGTGATGTTCTGGCGCGGTGTCGAGGGCTGTTTTGTTCTTCTGATAGCGCCCTGACACAGCAGGTCCAGACATAATGAAGGCTATTTTAGGGGGGTCCAAGCCCACAGCGCCCCCTTCCACTCCTTTATTCATTCAGCCATGTCCATCCGCACAGTTTTTTTCATTTCTGACGGCACCGGTATCACCGCAGAAACCTTCGGCAACGCGATCCTGGCGCAGTTTGAAATGAAAACCCGGCATATACGACTGCCTTTTGTAGATACGGCGGACAAGGCCCACCAAGCGGTGCGGCAAATCAACCACACGGCGGAAGTCGAGGGCAGCAAGCCGATTGTCTTCTCCACCTTGGTGAACATGGAGGTGCTGCAGGTGATTCGAGAAGGCTGCAAAGGCATGCTGCTCGACATGTTCGGCACTTTTGTGAACCCTTTGGAGGAGGAATTGGGCATCAAATCGCACCATCGCGTCGGCCGATTTTCGGATATCAGCAAAAGCCAGCAGTACCACGACCGCATTGAAGCCATCAATTACTCGTTGGCGCATGACGATGGCCAGTCCAATCGCAACCTGGACGAGGCCGATGTGATTTTGGTCGGCGTGAGCCGCAGCGGCAAAACCCCTACCAGCCTGTACTTGGCCATGCAGCATGGCTTGAAAGCGGCCAACTACCCGTTGATTCCCGAAGACTTTGAACGTAAGCAGTTGCCACCCGCTTTGCTGCCGCATTGCAAAAAGATTTTCGGCCTGTCCATCTTGCCTTCGCGACTGTCTGAGATTCGGACAGAACGACGCCCCAATTCGGTGTATGCCAGCCTGGACAATTGCCGCATGGAGGTGGCCGAAGCGGAGACCATGATGCGACGCTCATGCATTCGCTGGTTGTCAACCACCACCAAGTCGATTGAAGAAATCGCCACCACCATCTTGCAGGAAATCAGGCCCGAGCGGCTGATCTACTGAGCCGAGCTAAGCCCTTCAAAGTATCGGCCAAGCGCTGCGCACAAGACAGGGCTTGGCTGGCATCGCGGGCCTCAACCATCACCCGCACCAAAGGCTCGGTGCCGCTGGCCCGAATCAACACCCGCCCCTCTTCGCCCAACTCCGCCTCCACCAGCGCGGTGGTCGCTTTCAACTGGGTATTGGTTTTCCAGTCTTGGCCGGGTTGCAATCGCACATTGATCAAGGTTTGAGGAAACAGGGTCACGCCCTGCAGCAACTGAGCCAGGGTTTGATCGCTGGCGACACAGGCTTGCAAGACTTGCAGCGCGCTGACCAAGCCATCGCCTGTGCTGTGTTTGTCCAAAGCCAGCAAATGGCCCGAGCCTTCGCCGCCCAACAGCCAGCCTTTTTGGTTCATCACTTCCAGTACATAGCGATCCCCCACCTGGGCTCGCACGAATTCAACGCCTTTGTGCTTCAAGGCCACTTCCACCGCCATATTGGTCATCAAGGTGCCCACCACACCGGGCACCACTTCATCGCGAGACAAGCGGTCAGTCACCAGCACGTACAACAGTTCGTCACCGGTGAACAAGCGGCCTTGTCCGTCCACCATCAACAAACGGTCGGCATCGCCGTCCAGCGCGATCCCCAGGTCCGCGCCTTGCGCGAGCACGGTTTGGATCAAGGCCTGCGGATGCGTGGCGCCCACGTCTTTGTTGATGTTCAGACCATCCGGGCTGCAACCGATGGCAATCACTTCAGCGCCCAACTCATGAAAGACCTTGGGGGCAATTTGGTACGCGGCACCATGCGCAGCATCCACCACAATGCGCATACCCTTCAAGGACAAGTCATTGGAAAAAGTGCTTTTGCAAAATTCAATGTAGCGCCCAGCGGCATCGTCCAAGCGGCGAGTTTTACCCAACTTAGCCGAGCTGACCCAGACGGGATCTTCGGCCAAAGCCAATTCGACTTCGATTTCCCAGGCGTCAGGCAGTTTGCTGCCCTGGGCGTTGAAAAACTTGATGCCATTGTCGGCAAACGGGTTGTGGCTGGCGCTGATCACCACACCCAAGGAGGCGCGTTGCGCCCGGGTCAAGTAGGCCACGGCCGGGGTCGGCACGGGGCCCAACAGCACCACGTCGACGCCGGCGGAGTTGAAGCCCGACTCCAAGGCGCTTTCCAGCATATAGCCTGAAATGCGGGTGTCTTTGCCAATCAAAACGGTCGGATGCGCCTCATGTGCTTTCAGCACACGCCCCACCGCATGGGCCAGGCGCAAGACGAAATCAGGGGTGATGGGGCTTTGCCCCACGGTGCCACGAATGCCATCGGTACCGAAATATTGACGCGACATGGCGATCTTTCTTCGTGTTTTTTTAAAACTGTATTTTAAAGCGGGAATCTAGCCAAGGACTGTGCGCGCATGGCTTCATACACGCGCAAAGCCTGCACCGTTTCTTTGACATCGTGCACACGCACCACTCTGGCGCCGCGCTCGACCGCCAGCAAAGCAGCAGCCACACTGGCGGCCACCCGTTCGGCAGGTTCATTGGCGTCACGATTCGTATCCATGACGCGGCCCAAAGAAGATTTACGCGACCACCCGGCCAGCAGCGGATAGCCCAAGGCCAAGACCTCGGATTGCCTGGCCAAGAGGCTGAAGTTTTGCGCCACCGTTTTGCCAAAACCGATGCCGGGGTCCAGCATCAAGCGCTCACGGGCCACGCCCGATTCAGACAAGACCTGGCAACGGCTTTGCAAAAATGCGATCACTTCGGGCAAGACATCCCCGGTCATCGCTTCGATTTGCATGGTTTGGGGGTCGCGGTGCATGTGCATCAGGCACAGGCCGCAAGAAGGATGGGCCACCACGACCTGCAGCGCGCCAGGCTGCCTGAGCGCCCAGATGTCATTGACGATGTCGACGCCCAAGTCCAGCGCAACCTGCATCACGCCAGGCTTGTAGGTGTCAATGGAAATAGGAACACCCAGTCGCACCAACTCATGCAGCACCGGCAAAACGCGGGACAACTCCTCATCCAAGGGCACGGCAGGAGCACCCGGGCGCGTGGACTCGCCGCCGACATCCAGAATCTGCGCGCCGTCTTTGAGCATCTGCTCGGCACGCGCCATCGCTGCGCGAACGCTCTGCAGTTGCCCCCCGTCTGAAAATGAATCCGGCGTGACGTTCAAAATCCCCATGATCTGGGGTGACGACAAGTTGATCTGGAAACGCGTGGTTTGCCAAAACATATTCAAGTCCAGCCTTGCAATAACGTGAAAACGGGGCCGAAGCCCCGTGTCAAAAACCCCATTTTTCGGGCTGTCATCAAGCCGCTGTAGGCGCTGGATCAGGCTGAACCGCAGGCGGTGTGCCACCGCCGCTACCGCCCGAAGGAGGCGTGCGCGGTGACCAGTCTTTGGACGCAGTAGGCTCTTGCCCCGCCATGATCGCATTCAACTGCTCCATGTCGATGGTTTCCCACTCCAACAAGGCCTTGGCCATGGCGTGCATCTTGTCGCTGTTGTCTTCGATCAGTTGGCGTGCGAGTTTGTACTGCTCGTCAATGATGCGACGCACTTCAGCATCCACTTTTTGCATCGTGGCCTCGCTCATATTGGTGGTTTTGGTCACCGAGCGGCCCAAAAACACTTCGCCTTCATTCTCAGCATAGACCATGGGGCCCAAGGCGGTGGTCATGCCATAGCGCATGACCATGTCACGGGCGATCGAGGTGGCGCGCTCAAAGTCATTGCTGGCCCCAGTCGTCATCTGGTGCATGAACACTTCTTCGGCAATGCGCCCACCGAACAACATGCTGATCTGATTCAACATGTATTCGCTGTCGTAGCTGTAGC
>CAIWWN010000091.1 GCA_903916355.1 uncultured Burkholderiales bacterium
ATCGGGGCCAGCGGGCGAGTCTGGGAAACCAGGCGGACCACGCAATCAAGGCCGGATATAAGAGAGCAGCCGACTTCTTCGCAACACGACACAAATTTCTCTTGCTACCCGGGAGGCATCCATATAAGACCCCCATGCTCAAACTCTGCGGCTTTGCGGCCAGCAATTACCACAACAAAGTCAAATTCGCCTTGCTTGAAAAAGGCGTTCCCTTTGAAGAAGAGCTGGCTTGGGTCGGCCAAACCGATGCCGCGGCCAGCCCCTTGGGCAAAGTGCCCTACCTCAAGACCGAGCAAGGCGCGCTGTGCGAGTCGGCCGTGATGCTGGAATACATCGAACAGCATTACCCGCAAAACCCGCTGCTGCCTGCCGACCCGTTTGCGGCGGCCAAGGTGCGCGAGTTGGCGCTGTTTCTGGACTTGCACCTGGAGTTGGTGGCACGCAACCTCTACCCCGAAGCGTTTTTTGGCGGCAAGGTCAGCGACTCGGTGAAAGAAAAAGTGGGCGCGCAACTGGAAAAGAACGTGGCGGCTTTTGCCAACTTGGCCAAGTTCTCGCCTTTCGTGGCGGGCGACACATTGACGCTGGCCGACTGCGCCGCTGTGACGCACCTGCCCTTGGTCTCAGGCGCCACCAAGCTCATTTACGGCAAAGACTTTTTGGCCGCTTTGCCTGCGCGCGATTACCTGAAGATGATGGGCGAGCGCCCGCACATGCAAACCATCAATGCCGACCGCAAAGAGAATATGGAATTGATGATGTCGCGCATGAAGGCCAAGCCTTAACGCAGAAACGACCTCATGCTCAGTCACGTGGCGGCCTGAAAAACCACAGGCCTTCGCCAAGTCACAGCGCGCAGCGCACACTTTTGCCGCTTTGCACAAAAGCGGCAAAAGCTTGACGCGGCTCAATATTGCGCCGCTGAACAAGGCCTACGATGAACACTTATTTACGAGGTTTCATCCATGACCCAGCATTCCACCCCCCCCGACAACCCCACCGCATTGCGCGGCCAATTGCTGGCTCAGCGCACAGAACTGCTGGAGCGCATGGCTTATGAGCGTGGCGGTGTTATGGGCCGCGCCGAAGTGGCTGCTAACCAGTACGAAACGGCCTCCAGCGACAACGCCCAGCTGCGCACCGAGCGCGAAACCAACTTTGCCATGAGCGAACACGAGACCGCCGAGTTGGCCGATATCGACCGCGCCTTGGAACTGATGGACAAGGGCGATTACGGCACTTGCATTGACTGCGAGGTCACGATCCCCGTGGCACGCCTGATAGCCACACCCACCGCACTGCGCTGTATCGCCTGCCAGTCGGCGCATGAATCGCACCACCCCCAGATTTAACGCAACCAGAAGGAATTCCAATGTCTACTTTTCACGCCGTTGTCTGGATCGATCACACCGAAGCCCATGTCGCCATGTTCGACAAAGCGCATGTGGAAACCCAGCGCATTCGCTCGCGCAGTCACCACAAGCACCAAGGCAAAGGGGCCGACCTGAGCGCCCTGTTCAGCGACGTGGCCAACGCCTTGGTGGGTTGCAAAGAAATTTTGCTGACCGGTCCCGGCTTGGCGCGTCAACAATTTCGCGACTGGTGCATTCAGCACCACCACGCCACCGCAGCCTGCATTGTGGACAGTGTGACCACCGATCACCCGAGCGACGCGCAACTGGTGGCCATGGCCAAACAGTACTTCAAGAAGTTCGACAACATGGCCGCCGACCCGTCCGTGACTTCCTGAAGTGGCGCCCTGAAATCGGGCCACTCGCTGGCGTACGCCAAGCCCTGGGGCTGCTATGCTGACGGGCATGAAAAGCCTGTTCCACTTCGCCTTCAACGTCACCGACTTGGATGTAGCGCGCCGCTTTTATGGCGGCGTTTTAGCTTGCCAAGAAGGCCGCAGCACCGCCACCTGGGTGGACTTTGATTTCTTCGGCCACCAAATCTCTTTGCACTTGGGCATGCCGTTTCCCACATCGGCCACAGGCCATGTGGGTGAGCACTTGGTGCCCATGCCGCATTTCGGTTTGATTTTGCAAAGAGCCGACTGGCAAGCGCTGGCCGACCGCCTGCAAGCGGCAGGCACGGCGTTTGTCATCGCACCGCATCTGCGTTTTGCCGGTCTGCCTGGCGAGCAATGGACCATGTTTTTTCTAGACCCTTGCGGCAACCCGATCGAGGTCAAGGGCTTTGAATCCCTGGAGACGGTTTACGCCAGCTGAACGATCTCTTGGTCGATGGCACCAAACAGGCTTTCGCCCTTTTTGCCTTTGACTTCAATGCGGATCGTGTCGCCAAACTTCATGAACTCGGTGCTCGGCTTGCCATCCAAAATGGTCTCAATGGCGCGCTTTTCGGCAATGCAGCTGTAGCCCTTGGGCCACTCGGGGTGACCGTCCACGTCCACACTTTTGTTGCTCACCGTGCCGCTGCCCACGACGGAGCCGGCGCGCACGTTGCGGGTTTTGCAAATGTGCGCAATCAGTTGGCCAAAGTGAAAGGTCATCTCCGGCCCGGCTTCGCACAAACCCACTTTGCGGCCATTCCAAGTGGACTGCACCGTCAAATTCAAACGCCCGTGGTCCCAAGCATCACCCAACTCGTCCAGCGTCACGGCCACGGGGCTGAATGCGGTGGCTGGCTTGCTTTGGAAAAAGCCAAAGCCCTTGGCCAATTCGCTCGGAATCAAATTGCGCAAACTCACGTCGTTGGCGATCATCACCAGGCGTATGCCCTCCAGCGCTTCGTCAGCGCTTGTGGCCATGGGTATATCGCCCGTGATCACGGCAATTTCAGCTTCAAAGTCGATGCCAAACGCTTCGTCTCGGCACACCACATCGTCGCAAGGGCCCATAAAGTCGTCGCTACCGCCTTGGTACATCAGCGGATCTTCGTAAAAGCTCTTGGGCACTTCAGACTGGCGCGCGGCGCGCACCAACTCCACATGGTTCAAATAGGCTGAACCGTCGGCCCACTGGTAGGCGCGCGGCAAAGGGGCCATGCATTGCTTGGGGTCAAAAGGGAAAGCGTGACGCGCCTTGCCGCTGTTCAGGGCTTGGTACAGGTCCTCCAATTGTGGGGAGATGAAATTCCAATCGTCGAGCAATTGCTGCATGCGGATGGCGATGCCCGTCGCATAATGGGCAGTCGTCAAATCACGGGACACAACGACCAGTTGTCCGTCACGTGAACCGTCTTTGTAGGTGGCTAATTTCATGGGCTTGATGTCTTTTGAAAAGCGAATCCGCTACAGTGGGGGTCACGCCGCAGATTACGCATTGTTAAACTAATTTAACTAAACGAAACAACATTCTAGTGGATATGGACGAAACGCGCAGCCCTGCCAATGACAAGGAACGAGCCGGCATTCAATCGGTTGAAGTGGGTTTTGCCCTGCTCGACGTCTTGGCCAACGCCCCCGCGCCCTTGATGCTGCGCGACTTGGCGGGCGCAGCCGGCATGAGCGCGGCCAAAGCACACCGCTATCTGGTGAGCTTTCAGCGCTTGGGCCTGGTGGTGCAAGACACCTCCAACACCCGCTACGAGCTGGGTCCCGCCACCTTGCGCTTGGGCTTGTCCACCTTGTCACGCCTTGACGCCGTGAAGATGGCGCGCGAACGTCTGCCCGCCTTGATGGACGCCATCGGCCATACCTTGGCACTGGCCGTCTGGGGCAACCGCGGCCCGACCCTGGTGCATTGGCAGGAGTCGCCCTTGGCGGTATCGGTGAATTTGCGCCTGGGCGATGTCATGCCCTTGCTGTCTTCGGCCACGGGCCGCTGCTTTACCGCCTTTTTAAGCCCCGAAGGCCAGTTGGACAAGCTGACGCCTTTGCTGAAAGAAGAAATGGCCTTGGCCCACAAACTCGGCCGTGCCGATGTGCCGGCCACGTTGGCGGCCGTGCGGGCCTTGCAAACCGAAACGCGCCAACAGGGCTTGGGTCGTGTGGTGAACGTGCTGCTGCCTGGCGTCTCAGGGCTGTGCGCACCCGTGTTGGATGCCGACCAGCATCTGGCGCTCGGTGTGGTGGCACTGGGATCGTCGGCCAGTTTTGATGCATCGCTTCAAGGGCCTGTGGTGCAGGCGCTGCTGCAGATGACGCGCCAGCTGTCGCAAGACCTGGGTCACCGGGCTTGAGTCAGCAAGGCGTTGTGCGCATGAGCCAACACGCGACAGGGCCCTCACTGGCCGCCTTAGGTGTCATCACCGCCTTGGTTGCGGGGGTTCACTTGGCCCTGCTGCTGGGCGGGCCGGACAGCTTGCGCGTATCGCTCAAGCCGCAAGCCACACGCACCCAGACCTTTCAAACCCGCAGCATGGAAGCGCCCCAGACCCGCGCAGCGCCTGCGCCGGTTCAACGCCAAAAACCGCCAAGCGCCCCATCTCAGCCCGCCGCCACGCCGCCCACGCGCCCCACGGAGCTGGCCGTGGCCACGGAAACCCTGCCTGTCGTCTCGGAAGCTGTTGCACCCATGAACAGCGAGAGTCAAAGTCAAGTGGTCACCCCAACCCCGCCGCCGCCACAGCTTGAACCTTTGCCGCCCGTCACGCTGGCACCCATGGCCTTCACGGTGGGCGCCTTGCCCCCTTCCACACGGATCAGCTACAAACTCACCGGCCAAGAGCGGGGGTTGAACTACTCCGCCAGCGGCGAATTGCGCTGGCAGCACAACCCGACGGACTATGCAGCGAGCCTGACCATCAAAGCGTTTTTGATCGGCTCCCGTATCTTCTCCAGTGTGGGGGCAGTGGGTCCACAGGGCTTAATGCCCTTGCGCCATGCCGACCAGTGGCGCGGCGAGAAAGCCACCCACTTTGATGCCGAGAACCACCGCATCAACTTCAGCAACAACAAACCCAGTGTCGACTTGCAGCCGGGCGCGCAAGACCAGGTCAGCCTGTATGTCCAATTGGCGGCGGCCATGGCCGGGGACCCTGAACGCTACAAACCGGGCAGCAGCGTCAGCATCCAAACAGCCACCATCAACGATGCAGTGCCTTGGACTTTGAACCTGCAATCCGAAGAGACCTTGCAAGTGGACGGCAAGCCCGTGCTGACCACCAAATGGGTGTGCCTGCCGCGTGGCAAATTCGACACCCAGGTCGAGCTGTGGCTGTCGCGGGCGCACGCCTGGATGCCCGTGCGCATTCGCATCACGCAGGTCAGCGGCAGCTTCATCGACATGGTCATGGACAGCATCCAACCCCTGGCGCCCTTGGCCAGCGCACCCGCTGCCAACTGAATAACCCTGGGCACTTGAAATATTCTCGAATGGACTCAACTGCAAGGTCAAAGTTGAGTGAGAATGACACCATGAACCTGCTTTACGAATCTGATTCTTTCACCGTGATGCACATGCTGGCCAACGCCGAGGGCGAAGCCGCCATCGCCAAAGGCCCTGTTCTGGAACGCCACGGTTTTGAAATCGTCGACAAGCGTTCGGGCAAAGAGGTTTACCTGGACGGCTCTTGGGCCGAGATGTTCCAGCAGCACATTCACGCCTGGCAGCAACACACGCCCACACAAGAAGAAGTGGAAGACACCCTGGAAAGCTACGCCGGTCTGGCGCAGCAACCGGTGGTCGTTCACTGAGCTTTCGCCCTCAGTTCAATCCGGCTCGGTGGGCGCCACCCACCAGGTGTACAGCGGCGACACAATCAGCAGCACCGCCACCAATCGGCACACCTGAAAAGCGGTCACCACCGGCACACCCAGCTCCAGCACTTTGGCCGTGATCGCCATCTCGGCAATGCCGCCCGGTGCCGTACCCAAAATCAGGGTGGCCGGATGCAAGCCCGTGACCTCGGCCATGGCCCAGCCCAGACCGGCTGAAGACACCATCATCAACAACGAACCCACCACCACTGAGACCATCCATTGCGGCGCGGTGTGGATGAATTCTTTCTGAAAACGCACGCCCAGGCTGATGCCGATCACCAACTGCGCGGCATTGGAGAGTTCCGTCGGAATGGCCGTCCATTGCTGGCCCGACAAGGTCAAGCCCATAGACACCAACATGGCGCCCATGAACCAGGGGTTGGCCCGCTTGAGCCAGCGCATGACCCCAGCCCCCGCCCCGGTGGCCAGGGCCAACATGAACAACCCTGGCCAATGCGCTACGCGCGGCCCCGGCAACAGTGCGCTGTTCACATGCAAGCCCCAATGCGCCTGAAACCATTGCATGCCAAAAGGCAGCAAGAGCACCACCAGCAAGAGCCGCATGCTGTGCGCGGCGGCGACCAAATCGGTCCGTGCGCCGGCCCGCTCGGCCAGCAAAGTCATCTCAGAAGCACCGCCGATCGCGCCTGAAAAATAGCTGGTGGCGCGCACCGCTTGGGCTGTGTAAGGCCTTGCGCCCTGCATGAGTTGCTCGGCATGCCTTTGATGCAACCAGACGCCAAAGCCATAACCCAAAGCCAGGGCCCAGACAATGCCCAGCACAATCGCCCACCACAAGCTCAGCACCAAGGCGCCCACTTGCGGCGTGAAATAAAGCCCCAAAGCGGTGCCGATGGTCCACTGCCCTGCATTGCGAAGTTCGTCAGCGCTGCGCGTGGGCCAGCCCACCAAAGAACAGGCGGCGGTGGCCAGCATGGGGCCGATCATCCACGGAATGGGCGTGTGCAGCCACTGGCACAGCAAAGCGGCGCACAAGGCGACGCACAGGGTGAGCGCGATCTGCAGCGCGTCACGCCTGTTGAGGTTCAGCCCTCTCAAGCGTGGCGGCGAATGCTGTCGGCCAAGATGCCCACCATCTGCTCGATCTGGCCCTTGTCGACCGTGAAGGCCGGGCACAGCACCAGGTTGTCACCCGCCGCACGGATCAGCAGACCATGGTGGTAGCAGTCCAAGAAAATATTGAACGCCCGCTTGCCCGGCGCACCGGCCAGGGGTGCCAGTTCCACCGCACCGGCCAGGCCCAAGGTACGGACGCCGATCACATTGGGCAGGCCTTTGAAGGCCGCATGCATGGCGTCGCCCAGCACCGGCGCCATGGCGCCCGCGCGGGCAAACAGCTCTTCTTCTTTGAACAGGTTCAAGGTGGCAATGGCTGCGGCACACGCCACCGGGTGACCGGAGTAGGTGTAGCCGTGGAAGAACTCGATCACATGCTCGGGCGAGCCCGCGTTCATCATGCCGTCATACAAGAAGTCGCGGCAGATCACGCCGCCCAAAGGGATCACACCGTTGGTCACGCCCTTGGCAAAGTTGATCATGTCGGGCACCACGCCGTAATAATCGGCGGCGAAGTTCGTCCCCATGCGGCCAAAACCGGAAATGACTTCGTCAAAAATCAGCAAAATGCCGTGCTTGTCGCAGATCTCGCGCAGGCGCTTAAGGTAGCCCTGTGGCGGCAAATACCAGCCCGCCGAACCGGCCACTGGCTCGACGATGATGGCCGCCACGTTGCTGGGGTCGTGCAGCACCAAGATGCGGTTTTCCAATTCGAGCAGCGGGTCTTCTTTCCACACCGGCTCTTGGTTGTGGATGTAGGCGTTGTCTACCGGGTCGTGAATAAAGCGCATGTGGTCCACACGCGGCAACAACTGCGCGCCGTACACCTTGCGGTTGGCGGGCAGACCACCCACGCTCATGCCGCCAAAGTTCACGCCGTGATAGCCTTTTTCGCGGCCAATGAAAATATTGCGATGGCCTTCGCCACGGGCGCGGTGGTAGGCCAGCGCCACTTTCAAGGACGTGTCGGCCGCCTCGGAACCTGAGCTGCAAAACAGCACCTTGTTCAAGTCGCCGGGCGCCAGCTCGGCAATCATGGCAGCGGCTTGAAAGGCTTTGTCATTGCTGACCTGGAACGCCGTGGCATAGTCCAGCGTGTCCAACTGCTTTTTGATCGCCTCATTGATGGGTTTGCGGTTGTGACCCGCCGTCACACACCACAGGCTGGAAATGCCGTCCAGGATTTTTTGCCCGTCGTGCGTGGTGAAGTTCAGGCCCTCAGCCGACACCACCACGCGGGGGTCGTTGCGAAACTGGCGGTTGGCCGTGAAGGGCAACCACTGATGGTCCATGTTGAAGGTGGGTTGGGTCATAGGTCCTGCTGCTAGTTAGATTGAGGGGCACTGGCTTGATAACTTTCAGTGTAATTCCTTGAACCCTTCAAGGCAAATGCAATCCAAGCCGACCGGTCACGTGCCTGACAAGTGCTGGCGCGGTGCTGTGCTGCGAAGTGCAGCCTCTCAGCAGCCTTGGCCTACAATCCAAAAGCATTCTTGCCATGCCGCTCACGCGCGCATGCTTCAGCGATCCTCTTTGAACATGAACCACGCCTACATCCTCACCCTTTCTTGCCCTGACCGTACCGGCATCGTGCACGCCGTTTCCGGTTTCTTGCTGGAGCGTGGCGGCAACATCGAAGAAGCCGCGCAATACAACGACCATGACACCGGCCTGTTCTTCATGCGGGTGCAGTTCGCCTGCGACCAGGTCGATCAAGAAGCACTGCGCAGCCAGCTGACCACGTTTGCCCAGCCCTTTGAAATGGTGTGGCATTTGCATGCGACCACCCAGCCCATGCGCACAGTGATTTTGGTCAGCAAAGAAGGCCACTGCCTGAACGACTTGTTGTTTCGCTGGAAGAGCGGTTTGCTGCCGCTGGACATTCGCGCCATCGTCAGCAACCACCGTGAGTTCTACCAACTGGCGGCCAGCTACAACGTGCCGTTTCACCACATTCCCGTCACCGCCGCCACCAAGGCGCAGGCCGAGGCCAAGCAGTACGAGATCATCCAGGCCGAAGGCGCCGAGTTGGTGGTGCTGGCCCGTTACATGCAAATTTTGAGTGACGATCTGTGCCGCAAACTGTCCGGCCGGGCCATCAACATCCATCACTCTTTTTTGCCCAGCTTCAAAGGCGCCAAGCCTTATTACCAGGCGCATGACCGGGGCGTGAAACTGATCGGCGCCACCGCGCATTACGTCACCGCCGATCTGGACGAAGGCCCGATCATTGAGCAAGACGTGGCCCGCGTGGACCACAGCAAAACCGTGGAAGACTTCACCACCCAAGGACGCGACACCGAAAGCCAGGTGCTGGCCCGCGCCGTCAAATGGCACAGCGAGCACCGGGTGCTGCTGAACGGTCACAAAACCGTGATCTTCAAATAAGCCAGGGTATGACCTCGCGCATTCCGCCCATCCAATGCCTGTTGACCTTTGAGGCTTTGGCGCGGTTGCGCAGCGTGACCCAAGCCGCAGAGGAACTGTTCGTCACGCCCAGCGCGGTCAGCCACCGCGTCAAGCAGCTTGAACAAATCATCGGCACCAAGCTGTTCGGTCGAGCCGACTTTTCACTCACCATTGAAGGCATTGAGTACCTGGCGCATGTGCGTGAAGGCCTGACTTCGTTGGAAAAATTTCCGGGCGCCCACAACTCGCCAGGGCGGCGCAAGCTCAAGCTGGCCGTCACGCCGACGTTTGCCCGATCGGTGCTGATGCCTCGCTTGCGCCAGTTCATCGAGGCTTACCCTGAAATTGACTTGACCTTGCAGGTGACCATCCCCCTGCTCGATGTGGTGGCCGAGGACGCCGACCTGACGGTGCGCTTTGGCACCGGCCGCTACGCCGATGTGGAGCATGTGTGCCTGATGACGGACGAAGTCACACCCTTGGCCTCACCCGCTTGGCTGCGTGAAAACGGCCCCTTTGCTGCGCCCGAAGATTTGCTGGGTCAACCCCTGTTGCGCAGCCCTTTGGAGCCTTGGCGCACCTGGTTTGCGGCACACCACCTGGACTGGCCAGAGCCCATGGAGGGCTCGACCTTCAACGACATTGGTCTGATGTGCGATGCCGCAGCGCAAGGTCTGGGCGTGGGGCTGATTCGCACCAAGCTGGGCGCGCCTTGGCTGGACAGCGGGCAACTGGTGCGTTTGTATGAGCGCAGCGTGCCCAGCCCGCATGCGCATTACCTGTGCTGGCGCACCGGCACCATGGACCGCTGGGAGTGTGCCAGCTTTGCCGAATGGCTGAAACACGCACTGGCCTGAACAATCCGCGGCGTGAAAACGCATGAATTTCACGTCACAGCACCAGTTTCTTCATCCCACAGCAGTGCGAATGCACGTAAAGTCTCACTTTGACAACGCCATCAGCTCATGGTGCCCCTGACAAGATGAACGACCTATGAACGCAGTGACCACGCCAGAATTGAACACACCCGCCACCAGTGCAGCCTCAGTCCGTGCGGGCCTGCAAAAAAAGGTGGTGCAGGCCCTGCGCCAGGTCTTGCCCGAACACGCGATCTTGTTCACCCCCGAAGACACCACGCCTTATGAATGCGATGGCCTGACCGCTTACCGTGAACGTCCTTTGGTGGTCGTCTTGCCAGAAACCACGGCGCAGGTGCAAGCTGTGCTGCAAACTTGCAGTCGCTTGGCCGTACCCGTGGTCGCACGGGGCGCTGGCACGGGCTTGTCTGGCGGCGCCATGCCCCACAAAATGGGCGTGACCCTGTCCATGGCCAAGTTCAATCAGATTTTGCGCATGGACCCGGTCAGTCGCACGGCGGTGGTGCAATGCGGCGTGCGGAATCTGGCGATCTCAGAGGCGGCAGCTGCGCACGGTTTGTATTACGCGCCCGATCCCTCCAGCCAAATCGCTTGCACCATCGGTGGCAATGTGGCCGAAAATTCGGGCGGCGTGCACTGCCTGAAATACGGGCTGACTTTGCACAATGTGCTCAAGGTCAAAGGCTTCACCATTGAAGGCGATGCCATCGAGTTCGGCAGCGATGCGCTCGACGCCCCTGGCTACGACCTCTTGGCCTTGATGGTGGGCAGCGAAGGCATGCTGGCAGTGACCACCGAAATCACCGTCAAACTGGTGCCAAAACCGCAACTGGCGCGCTGCATCATGGCCAGCTTTGACGACGTGCGCAAAGCCGGTGAGGCCGTGGCCGCCGTGATCGCCGCAGGCATCATTCCGGCCGGGCTGGAAATGATGGATGGCCCCATGACCGCCGTGGTCGAAGACTTTGTGCACGCCGACTACGACCTGAGCGCCGCCGCCATTCTGTTGTGCGAAAGTGATGGCACACCCGAAGAAGTCGAAGAAGAGATTGGCCGCATGAGCGAGGTCTTGCGCCGCTGCGGTGCGACCGCCATCACGGTGAGCCGTGACGAAGCGCAGCGCCTGAAATTTTGGAGCGGTCGCAAAAACGCATTTCCAGCGTCAGGCCGCATCAGCCCTGACTACATGTGCATGGACTCGACCATTCCGCGCAAGCGCTTGGCCGACATCTTGGAAGCCATTTCAGGGATGGAAGAGAAATACGCGCTGCGCTGCCTGAATGTGTTCCACGCCGGCGATGGCAACCTGCACCCCCTGATCTTGTTCGATTCGAATGATGCCGACCAACTGAGACGCTGCGAATTGTTTGGCGCGGACATACTAGAAACCAGCGTCGCCATGGGCGGCACGGTGACGGGCGAACACGGTGTGGGCATCGAGAAAGTCAACAGCATGTGCGTGCAGTTCAGTCCGCAAGAAAACGAGCAAATGTTCGGCATCAAACGCGCCTTTGATCCGCAAGGTTTGCTCAATCCCGGCAAGGTGATCCCGACCTTGAACCGCTGTGCCGAGTACGGCAAGATGCTGGTGCGGGCCGGGGCGATCAAGCATCCGGAGTTGGAGCGGTTTTAAAGCACCTTTTATCAGACCTGCGCCGTGCAGGTCGTCAGACTTTGGGCTGGCGGGCCACCGAGGCTCGGCTCAGTACTGGTACCCCAAACGCAGGCCCACGGCATCGCCACTGCCAGGCCGGCGCCGGCCTTCATAGCCGTTGGTTTGCGTGGCATGGGTCCATTGCAGGGTGCTGAAAAGGCCTTTACCCCATTGGTGTCGCCAGGACATCATCCAAGAGGACTGGCTCAAATGGAAAAAATCATCCGCCCTGAAATTGAGGAAGGCATCATCAACCGCTGCGGCAATGTTGAATCTGGACCACCCCAGAGCCACCATGTCTGTCGATTTCCAGTCGTAAATCAGTTCCAGGGTTTCTGACTTGTTTTTATCTTGGACCACCAGAACGTCATCATAAAAATCACGGGACGCATATTTCGAAGCGCTGTACCGCAAGCGCAAGGTCTGCTGCAAATAGGTATCTACACCCACATAGTAATTGTCAATCAAATTACGCCGTGCTCGACCTTCATCGACAGGTCTCGGGTTGTAGGCGCCCCCCTGATCAGACCGCATCATGCCGACGCGCAACTGGGTTCCGGTTTGCAAATGAAGAAAATTGACGGCAGCGCTTATTTTTCGATTGAAATTGATCTTGAAATTCGGCGCCAAAGCGCCGATATTGAATCCAAACTCTTTGGTTTCATAAGACGCAAACATGGGGCGGTAAATTCCCAGAATCGTCTGCATTTGGTAGTCGCCCAGCGTGGTGTTGGTGTAAGCCTGAATGCCTGGTGCCGCATTGTTGATATTTGTATAGATGTAGGCGCGGCAAAACACATCGGGCTCAGCCATCCACGGCGAGTCCACGTCATAAGTTCTGCACCAATTGGTGTTGAAATTGACCACACCAGCGCGCAACCCCAAATAGGGCGAGGGGGCCCAATCGATGTTGGCCACGTCCACATGGGCACCCATCAATTGATCGGCCCTGAGCTTCAAAGTGCCTTCAATATCCGGGCTCAGTCTGACATGGCTGCTCAAGCGCACCCAAGGAGAGACGGGGCGGTAGTTCCATTTGGTGTCCGCATCGGGCAAGACCAAGTTAACGTGATCGTCATAGTCGCTGCCATTATTCAACCGAGTACCTGGGGGCGGTGGAGCTGATTGCCCGGGCCTGATAGACCATGCATCAACACCGACCTCGAACGTCGAATTGATTTTGAGGCCTTCGGCCTGGGCTATCGACACGCCAGCGAGCAAAAGCCAGGCCCAAGAGGTCAGCAAGGTCTGGCCTCTGTTAACGATATAAGTCGTTAAAAACACGGCGCCAACTGTTCTGTCACTTGCGCTTGGGTCAAATACCCCACCGCCGGTTGATTGCGGGCGATGCAGGCCTTCATCTCCTCTTCATCCGTGACGCGGTAGAGATGATTTTTGGCAATCGCGCTTTTGCGCGCCAAAGCAGAAAGTACATCCGCACTCAGCCCCAAGGCGCGCAAGGTTTTGCCCGTCACCGGATCGTTCACCGGCATGAAGCAAGCCGACAAAGGCACGCCGCTGAGTCGGACACTCACGCCGGAGTAAACATCGATCAAGTCACGCACAGAGATACGAATCACATCGTCGGCCACGCCTTGTTCCGCCAAAGTAAACAAGTCACCTGGGTCAGGCCGGTTATCGATCGATACGTTGAGCACGGGTAGGCGCGAACAATGCCACACGGCATCGGCCCAAACGGGCAAGCCCAGCGCCATCAGTCCTGCCAGGATCATGCAATTGAACCACCCAAGATTCACGGTGTCCCCAATCGATCGGTATTGACCAAGCCCATGGGTACACATTCTGCACATTGCTCAATGGGGAGCACTTGGCGCACAAACTTGGGCTTTTCGCTCAGAAAGTCGTCAAAATTTTTGTCGGGGTGGTGTGAAAGCCAAAGGGAAATAAAACCTGCCACCACGGGCGCCGCATAACTGGTACCCACGCCACTGAAACGGGTGGTGGCTCTCTCGTTGCCCAGAAAGTCCAGCTCATAGGTGGCGACTTTCAATTTGTTCACCGCCCAGGCCGCGTTCACGGGCAAGGTGGCGCCGCCGCCTGGCGCGTACACAAAAGTGCGTGCGTCGAGAGCTGAGTACACCTCGATGCGGTTTTCGGCATTCAGTGCGCCGACCGAAATCACGCCCGTGCAATTGGCCGGTTCGTGCAGCGGCTTGTGAAAGTTATTGCCTGCCGCCGCAACGATGAATTTGTGGTCCTGAACCAGCCGGTCAATCAAGGCCTGCAAGTCAGCACCACACACGGCATAGCCACCGGCCATGCTGAGATTGATAATTTTGGCGGGATTCGGGTTGACGGGCAGGCCCGCAACCGGCAGACCTGCGGCCCAAGAAATGGCGTCTATCAAGTCTTTGCGGGACATGGCACAGGCGCCAAACACCCGAATCGGCAAAATTTTGGCTTCGGGGTTGACGCCAAAGGCACCGTCCACGCCATTGCCGGCCACCAAACTGGCCACCTCGGTGCCATGGGTTCGGAAGGAGTTGGCCATCAGCCGCGATCCACATTTGGCGCCGCGTTCGTCGGGCGTGAAATCGCTTGACCGCTTGTTGCGCAAATTTTGTGCGGCAGACACCATGTCATAGCCCGGCAGCAATTGCCCCGCCAAACTGGGATGCCCCGACATCACGCCGCTGTCGATGACGGCAACGACGATGCGGTTGGGCCCGGGTTTGTCTTGAATGGTGTTGATGGCAGAAGGCGCGTGCAACTGGCCGCCAGTGGAACCCAGATGCCAAGGGATGTCCTGCGCCAGCGCCAATCCAACACGCCACAAAGCGCCGCACAGCACCAGCACCTGCGTGATGAGGCGTCGTCGTGGGGTTTCCAAAAAATGCGGCATTTGGATTTCATTTTAATCATTTGAGATCACTAGTGTCCGGTAAATTTTGATGCTGATTTCAGAACAATTCGTCTTGCAACTGAAGCACCTCGACCTCTTCGTTGTGGATGGCGTTGGTGACCATCTGCTTTAGCGTGATTTTCTCAAACATATTGACCTCCACGAG
>CAIWWN010000092.1 GCA_903916355.1 uncultured Burkholderiales bacterium
CACCGCTGCCCTGAACTCATCACTGTGACGACGCCTCGTTCCGCCCTTTGTTGCACCCATGTAAATGTCCATTTGGTTTGTAAATGGACATCATCTGATTAGCCTCTGATAAATTCAATATGGGATGCCTAGCCGCTTACATCGTTTTGACTGAATTGGCGATATAACAAGCTTCATGTGCTTCGTCGTGCATGAGTTCAATTTGTTTGAGTGTGGGCATCCGATCACCAGAAAACCGAACAGCGGGCTTGAGCGTGACATGGGTCATGGCCATCTTCCCATCGCTGTTTTTACCCATCTTGCCCATAGCCGCATCCACATAACTGTCGATGCAATACCTGTGCTTGGCTGCGATAGACAAAAACCAAAGCATGTGACAACTGGACAGCGCGGCAACAAACGCCTCTTCGGGGTCCACTGCCGCAGATTCCGACATGGGCAAAGGAACCACGTGAGGAGAGGAGGAGCCCGCGAACTCCACGCCGCCATCGAATCGAATGCGGTGTTTTCGGCTGTAACGGTTGTCCAGAAAGTCCTGCTCCTCTCTATGCCAAATCACTTCTGCGGTGTAGTTACCCATGCGAGTACTCCGCAATAAAGATCAATCTTAGGATGGTCATGCCGCATCACCACCATCAGACTCCCCACCTTGGGGTCCCCAAAACACGACCCAGGTGGAGAAATCCGCACTGAAATTTTCAAAGCGATGCGCCGCACCGGCGGGAACAAAAAATGCTGCGCCCGGTTCGAAGCGGCACCTTTCACCTTGGAGCACAAACTCACCGCTACCCGTCTGGATAAAGTACAGCTCATCTTGCGAGTGCGGTTGTTGCGGGTCCACCCAATCTGGGGCATACAACTCGACCGACATCGTGCCATGTGCCATCGCTTTAACGAAGCGTTCCCCCGTGGGCCACTGGGGCGTGACGGGTCCAGGCAAACGGTTAAACAGTTCTAAGGCTAAGGCGTTCAGCATGACTGCGCCACCATATTCAGTTCGACCGATGCATTTTTGGGCAATTGATACACACCGACGGATGTGCGTGCATGCGTTCCAACGGCTCCCAAGATTTGTACCAGCAAATCCGAAGCGGCATCGGCCACTTCGCTTTGCTGCGTGAAGTTTTCTGCACACTGGACATACACAGTGATCTGCAAAACGGTTTGCACATACGCCAATGAGCCGCACTCGCGTTGCAACAAGGCCAGCGCACGCAAAACGCAAATTTGCGCAGCCAAGCGTGCTTGGTCTAAATCGACGGTGGTACCAACACGGCCCGTGACCACCAAGGTGTCTTGAACCCTTGGGATCTGACCGCTGATGTAAATGGTGGAACCATCTCTTTTCAGCGGCACATAATGACCACCCACTTTGATGTCGCTATCCAAATTAAATCCAATAGCATTTGCAGCCGCTTTAAATGCTTGATCTTTGCTCATGTCTTTCCCTCGTAAATATGGACTTCAAATCAACGGACGTAGCTTTATGCGACGCACACCATCGGCACCAGCCGGACCAAACGACCACTGGCAGGATCAAGGCATGCGCCGGATGAGGCATGTAGATAGAGTCGACGTCACTTGCACAAACTGCTTCAATGTGAACATGGCCAAATCGGCAGGCTAAAACCACAGTTCTTAGGCCACGCTTAGGCGGCAGGAAAGGCGAATTTCTTCCACAGTCGCGCCACCAAGTTCAAAGGTTTTCGCAGGGGTTTCATCCCTTTCAAACCCTGCCGCTTGATAAAAACGAATCGCCCGGTCGTTTTGTGCAAGCACCCACAAGCGACAGCGGCGATGGCCTTTTTTAAACAAGCTGGCCTTGGCGGAAGCCCAGAGTTCACGCCCCACCCCGGTTGCCCATACTTCCGGCGATACATACAACGCCCAGATTTCAGCCTCGCCTGTGGCCGCATCCTGATCCCGACAAGGCCCAGTATTGATCCAGCCCAGCATGCGCTCAACATCCATCGCGACCCGCAAATCACCCCGTTTCTCCGCCAGAAACTGCGCCCAGAATGCCTGCCGGGACGCCACCGACAAGGACGCCAGAAATGCTTCAGACAAGATCGATGCGTAGGCCGCACGCCAGGCCTCAACATGGATTTCAGCAACGGCCCTGGCGTCCTCAGGCTCTGCAAGACGAATCAACATCAGTAAATCCTCTCCAACGTGCGGTCCCAGCGCGGCATCCAGTTGCGTTTGATGTCGGCCGAAACCAGTACCCGGTGAGCCCGGCCGATCAGCAGGTGGCGCGGCACCATGCCGATGTACCGAGAGTCAGCACTGTTGTCGCGGTTGTCACCCAAAAAGAAATAGTGGTCTGGCGGCACCTGCACCGGGCCAAAACTGCGCAGAGCCCTGACGTCTGGCATCACCTGCATCATGTGGCCGTCGCCGGCCAGCATCTCGCGCATGTGAATGGTGGGGGTGGTCACACCGCCCTCCATGGGCTCAGCTACTTGAAGGGCCGCCAAGTACTGCGCAGGCTCGCCATTGAGGTACAGCTTGTCATTGCGCATTTCAATCACATCGCCCGGAACCGCCACCAAGCGTTTGATCAAGCGCACGCCGTCTTTGGGCAAAGTGAACGTCACCAAGTCGCCGCGCTGGGGTGTCCCTAGCTGCGCCAAGATCACATCGGTGAGGGGCAACTTAAAGTCGTAGGCCATCCGATTCATCAACACCACATCCCCCTCCAGCAAGGTCGGCCGCATGGAACCCGAAGGGATGGGGCTCCAATCAGCGATGGCCAGCCGAAAGAATCCAAACAAGCACATGAACACCATGAAACCGCGGTTGTTTCTGAGCCAAGTTTTCATAACGTCTTCTCCTGGATGG
>CAIWWN010000093.1 GCA_903916355.1 uncultured Burkholderiales bacterium
GGCGTGTTTAAGGGCGCCGCCAAATTCAAAACCTTGTCGTAGGCCTTTCAAAAAGTGCAACGCAATCAGGTCTGCGCCGGACAAACATTCATCGCCGCCCCAATACCTATTGGTGGTGCCCCACGCGATCACCGAGCAGCCTACAAAAGCCTTGCCGCCATTGGCAAAAAACTGCTCAACGATGCTGGGCTCGTCATAACCCAACGCACCGCCGTAGCAGGCCTCGCTGATCAACAAGGCACTGTTGAATTGCTGGATGGTGCCCGGCGTCATAATTTTTGGCTCGCAAGGGCCACCGGCTTGACCAAACCAGCCGGTCTCATCGGGCGAGCCATGCACGTTAAACAGCAACACCGCACCGGGCTCCATGCTGGCCTGGCTGACTGCATGGCGCAAATCATCGGCATCCCAGCCCGGTGAGGCCAGCACGCCCGGAGCGGCAAGTGCCCGGCTTTGCGGCTCTTCCACCAAATTGGCTTTGGCTGCTGTATCGGTGAACAGTCTGACGATCGCCCGAGTCGGCAAGGACCAGCACTCCGCAGTCACGCCAAAAGCAAACGCATGCGCCGGGTCTAATGCAACTGGTGTTTCCAGCAAAGCACGTGCAACGACATCTGGGTCGAGAGATGGGATGCGACCCACCGGGACCGCATCGATCATCGAGAAGATGGACTCCTCATCATCTGAGTCATAGGGTTCAACACAGCCGTAAAGAGCGTCGGTCGAGCAAAATGGATCGTCTTCCAAGCAGCGTCGGCATGGATTGGGAACGCGGAACACCGGCACATCCGCCCAACTGCCCAACACGCAAACATACTTGACCTCACCAGCGGCTAAGTGTCGCTTGAGTGCTTGGCGAGCCTTGCTTTGCAATTGACCAAGGTCATCGTCAGCCACTAGCGCCAACGGAGAAGCCAAGTGCTTATCCATCAAGGCTGAAAAGGGACGTACAAAACTTGACGGTAGCACGAACAATGTTCGACTGACCGCCGTTCGTGCTGCCGCTGAAGCATGAAATATTGGGGCAGGCATAGTACTGGAACGACTTACTGAAGACACAGCCTTAGAAGACAACGCTTTTGCGCCGCAGTTGGTACAGAAGCTGGCCTCCTGACCAAGTGATTGCCCACAAGAAACACAGAACGTCATTTAAAGGCTTTCTTGTCAGGTAATGGTGGCGGGGCAATCTCGGGCGGATTGGCCTCTAGCTTTGGCAAGTCGGCTTCAGGATTGGCACGTGAGCTATCCTGCGTGGTGCTGCAAACGGAAGCGCTTGGGATTACTTTCCGAGGTAAACCCGGGTCAAGCAAAAGCCGCCAGTGACCGCGTAAGTCATCGGCGACACCTTGCAAAGAAACGCGCTGCCCCATCAACGTGCCCAGTGCTTCGGCATCAGATAAAAGATTGCCTTTCACGTGCACCCTTAAACGTCGCCCATCGTCAGTGTCCAGCACAGGATATAAACCCTCTGACTTGGAGCCTTCGAACATTAGAGCCATGCTGAGAAGTCCGACCCAGGTCTCTTTTTCTTGTGCAAACATCGTGTGGTCTTCAGTCAAGGTCCGCCAGGGCGGGTCCCCAGGAGTTCTCTTCAGGGTGACTCTCCAACACTGCGAAATAAATCAGCACCAGATTGACCAACGGAATCAGGCCCGCCAGCAGCCAGATGCCCGAGCGCCCAGTGTCGTGCAGTCGGCGAAACCAGATGGCCATCATGGGCACCAGAGTGACCAGCAGCGCCAAGTCGGCCAGCGACTTGGACACGATCTGCAACACCACCAGAATCACTATTTGGAACAGGGTGAAATACCAAAAGCCTGGACGCCCTGTGCGACCCTTGAAGTCGAAGGACAGTCGCAACCCGCGAATGAAGTGATTAAACAGCGCGTTGCCGGTGTAGGGAATAAATCCAAGCTCACCCCAACCTGATGGGCTGCTCGGCTCAGAAACTGATTCATTTTGCTCAGACTGATGCTGATGCTGTGGTTGCTTTGGTTGTGGCTGCTGCTGCGGTAACGCCACATTTTCAGCAGCGGCTGGTGCTGCAACAGTTATCGGAGACGGGCTGGTGCTTCCAGCCTCGGCGCGTCTGAGAGCTGCACCACAGGCCTTGCATGACTTTGAGCCATAAATGTTTTCAGTTGCGCATGCTTCGCATTTCATGGCAGGGCCCGAGCAACTTAGAAGCCGTCAGCGGATTTGACCGGCGGGCGACCGCCCGAAGAAGCTGCAGGCGCAGGCGAAGTAGAGGCGGCAGGTGCCGCAGGCCGCGCGGCAGGCTTTGGAGCGGCACGGCGCGCTTCTTCATCCTTGCGCAACTGGGCCTCACGAATCTCGAGCTCTTTGCGCTTGAATTCCATCTCCATTTCAAGTGCGGCAGCTTTCTGGGTCAGTAATTCTTGCTTGACTTTTTCAGCATTGACCAAAGCAGCGCGTTCGCGCTCAGCAGCTTCGCGCTCGCGAACCGCAGATTGCCTCAGAGCGGCCTCTGCAGCCCGCTGATCAGCCGCCAGTTTCTCAGCCACAGGGTCAGTCACCCTGATCGACACTGGTTTGGCCAAAACGTTACAGGGTGCGGCAGAAAACAAGCCGCGGGATAAGTACCTGCCCTCAAGCTTGATGAAATAAGTGCCCGGGCTGGCATAAGTCTGATTGAGTGTGACGGGTGAGTCTTTGAATTTCTCATATCCCAAACGAATTTCCTGCTGGTTGCCATTACCCCAGTCAATGGCAACACCACACAGAGAACTGTCGGTATGCGTGAAATTTATTTGCAGCGCGGCATTGCTGTTCAACGGCACAGTAGGCGTGACCAACATGACCCCGGTCACATCTTTGGCATGCACCACACTCGCACACATGAAAGATGTGCTCGCCACCAGTGAAGTTATGGCAATTTTAATCAGCTTCATATTACGTATTCAGTTTTTTAATGGGAAGGAACGCCGTTCAGTCCAGAACGATTGCTCTCAATCACGTTCCAAAATTTCAAACTCGGAAAGTGTGTCTTGTCTTGCAAGTACTGCATGGCAGTCTCACGGTTGGTAGAAAAATGGATTGCCAGTTTCAATGCAGAGGCTGATTCCTCAGCCTTGCCCATTTCTGCAAACATCTCGGCAGCCGAGAACCAGGTGCCACCGCGATCCGGCTCCATGACAAGGGCTTCGACCAGGACAATACGCGCTGCGTCTGGCTTGCCGCTGCGTGACAGCGTGCGCCCGAGCAATGAGCGCGGGCTGAAATAAGACGGGTCTTCTGCAATCGCTTTTTCAAACAGAGGTATGGCTTCAGCCATGTTGTTACTTTCAATAAGTTTCGCGCCATCTTGCGTCAGCTTTTCGCTGTTGGCTCGATTGCCCTTGGTGACCTGAACAAGCTCTTTAAGCGAGTTGACCTTGGGCTTGACATCTTGCCAGCGGTTGTCTCGCACCAATCCCAAAATTTGGTTGAGAATTTCTTTCGAACTCAGGGGCTGGGCAGCGGCAGGCTTGGCAGGGGCTGCAGCAGGAGCGGCCGGTGAAACTGAGGCAACTGGGGCTGGCGCCTTATCCTTGCCCATCAGGACAAATGCAGCGACAGCGATGACGACCACAACCACTGCACCTACGATCAAACCAGTACTACCGCCCGACTTGGCTGCTTGAACTGCAGGTGCAGGTGTTGCGGCAGGTGCTGTAACGGCGGCCGGCTTCGGGGCAAATGTGGGCGGCGGCGGCGGCGCTGGAGGCGGGCGCGGCGTCATAGGCGGGTTGGCAGTGACATTGCCGAACGGCGTCTGTTGCACAGGGGGTCGAGCGACCTCAGGGACTGCTGGAGACTCTGTTACAGCGAGTACAGGAGGTGAAGATACAGCCGCCGCAATCGGCGCACCACATTTCAGACAAAACTTGGCCGTATCGGTATTCTCGTGGCGGCAGGATGAGCACGGAA
>CAIWWN010000094.1 GCA_903916355.1 uncultured Burkholderiales bacterium
CGGCAAGCGCGGCCCCATGGCCATGATTGAAGAGCTGAAGAAAAAAGGCAACTTGGTGTCTTATGTCGGCGACGTGGTCGGCACCGGTTCCTCACGCAAATCAGCCACCAACAGCATTGTCTGGGGCTTTGGCGAAGACATTCCGTTTGTGCCGAACAAACGTTTCGGTGGCGTGACCTTGGGCGGCAAGATTGCCCCCATCTTCTTCAACACCCAAGAAGACTCGGGCGCTTTGCCCATCGAAGTGGACGTGACCGCGCTCAATATGGGCGACGTGGTCGACGTCTTGCCCTACGAAGGCAAGATCGTCAAGAACGGTGAAACCGTCACCACCTTCCAGCTCAAGAGCGATGTGCTGTTTGACGAAGTGCGCGCCGGTGGCCGCATCAACCTGATCATTGGCCGCAGCCTAACCGCCAAAGCCCGCGAGTTCTTGGGCTTGCCTGTTTCGAGCGTGTTCCGCTTGCCCACAACGCCGATCACCACCAAGGCTGGCTTCACGCTGGCTCAGAAGATGGTCGGTCGTGCGGTGGGTTTGCCAGAAGGCCAAGGCGTTCGCCCCGGCACTTACTGCGAACCCAAGATGACCACCGTGGGTTCACAAGACACCACCGGCCCGATGACCCGCGACGAGTTGAAAGACTTGGCTTGCCTGGGCTTCTCGGCTGACATGGTCATGCAATCGTTCTGCCACACCGCCGCTTATCCCAAGTCGGTGGACGTGAAGACGCACCGCGAACTGCCCGCCTTCATCAGCAACCGCGGCGGCGTGGCCCTTCGTCCCGGTGACGGCGTGATTCACTCATGGCTCAACCGTTTGTTGTTGCCTGACACCGTCGGCACCGGTGGCGACTCGCACACCCGTTTCCCCATCGGCATTTCCTTCCCCGCAGGCTCCGGTTTGGTGGCGTTTGGAGCCGCCACGGGCGTGATGCCTTTGGACATGCCTGAGTCCATCCTGGTGCGTTTCAAAGGCGAGATGCAGCCCGGCGTGACCTTGCGTGACCTGGTGCACGCCATTCCGCTGTTTGCGATCAAGCAAGGTTTGTTGACCGTGGCCAAGGCCGGCAAGATCAACGAGTTCTCTGGCCGCATCCTGGAAATCGAAGGCTTGCCCAACCTCAAGGTCGAGCAAGCGTTTGAATTGTCTGACGCATCGGCCGAGCGCTCTGCCGCCGGTTGTTCCATCAAGCTCAACAAAGAGCCAGTGCAGGAGTACCTGAAGTCGAACGTGGTGTTGATGAAGAACATGATCGCCGACGGTTACGCGGATGCCCGCACCTTGGCCCGTCGTATCGAAAAAGTCGAAGCTTGGCTGGCCGCGCCTGAGTTGCTAGAAGCCGACAAGAACGCCGAGTACGCACACGTCATCGACATCGATCTGGCTGACATCAAAGAGCCTATCGTCTGCTGCCCGAACGACCCGGACGATGCCAAGTTCTTGTCGCAAGTGTCAGGCACGCACATCGACGAAGCCTTCATCGGTTCGTGCATGACCAACATCGGTCACTTCCGCGCCGCCGCCAAGTTGCTCGGTGGTCAACGCGACATTCCGGTCAAGTTGTGGGTGGCACCGCCAACGAAGATGGACGAGAGCGAGTTGATCAAGGAAGGCCATTACGCCGCCTTTGGCACAGCCGGTGCGCGCACCGAAATGCCAGGCTGCTCTTTGTGCATGGGCAACCAAGCGCAAGTGCGCGAAGGCGCGACCGTGGTGTCCACCTCCACACGCAACTTCCCGAACCGCTTGGGCAAGAACACCAACGTGTATTTGGCTTCTGCCGAGTTGGCTGCCATCACCTCGAAGATGGGCAAGTTCCCCACCGTGGCCGAATACCATGAAGCCATGGGTGTGGTAAACGCCGACGGCGCCGCCATTTACCAGTACCTGAACTTCAACCAGATTGAAGAGTATGTGGAAAACGCCAAGGGCGTTGCCGCTTAATCTTTTCAGCTGCGCATGAAAAAACCCCCAAGGCGCAAGCCGAGGGGGTTTTCTTTTGGGCGATGGCAACGACGTGCCACCCAGCGCTGACGCTCAGTTCAGCTTGCGTGGGCAGGTGTTGACGCCCAGCAAGGTGTACAGCGGGCACCAACCAATGGTGCCGGTGAGCAAGGGCACGACGCCGATCCAGCCCCACGCACCAATGGTGTTGTTGAAGGTGAGGGCCAAGAGCAAAATGCCGACGGCAATGCGCAACACGCGGTCGATAGCGCCTTCATTGGTTTTCATAGGAAGTCCTTTTTCATCAAGAGTTGTTGATGGGTCTATTGGACGCTGGGGTCAGACTTCAGTCTGTAACCTTGATCACCAAATTCATAAATTTGACAATAATGCCTTGCTGACTCAGGTTCAGCTGACCTGTGATTCTGCCAAGGCACGCAAGGCTTTGCTGTCATGAATAAGGATGCGTTCGCGCGCCAGTTCTACCCAGCCGTCGCGTTCAAAGCGGCGCAGCAGGCGCGATACCATTTCGCGCACTGTCCCCAGTTCATTGGCCAGTTGCTGGTGCGTCAGCGCCAGACTGGGGCCTCGGCCCAGCAGGGCCGCAGCCAGCCGCTGGTCCAGGCGCTGAAAGGCGACCGCGTCCACCAGGCTCATCATGTCGGCCATGCGATCGGCAAACAACCCCAAAATGGCATCACGAAACTCAAGTGTCGCCAGCCAGTGGTGAAACATGGCGGGTGAGATCAGCATGATGCGTGTGGGGCGCGTGGACACCCCTTGTGCCGACAAAGGGGTTCTGCGAAACAGGCTGGCACTGGACACCAAGCACAATTCGCCAGCCACCACACGGTATAACTCCAAGGAGCGGCCATCGCTGGAATGGCGCGACACCTTGATTTCGCCTTCCAGCACCAATGGGAAACCTTGGCATTCGGCGTTTTCATCAAACAAGACGGTGTCTGCCCCCACCGTGATTGAATTGGCCACCCCTTCAAGTCCGTTCAAACTGGGGGCAACATGGGCTAAAGCGGGGTAAAGGGTCAAGAGATCGGTGTTCATACTGAAAAGTGTAGCCGTGTTTACAAAAACGAGAGCTGTTCAGGGATTCGGCTGTGGACGCGGGCACTCGCCAGTTCGTGGACACCTTTCGACCCAGGGCTTAAAACATCCGCGCAATCAAGGCCCCGTCGGCGGGCCCTTCCATGGGGATCCACACCCTGAGCGGGCTGCCGGGGGCCACTTCAATGGCTTCAACTTTGGCGTTTTTCATTTGCGTTAAAGGCACTTTGCGGTTGCCGCTGGGGTGGATGATTTCAATCGTGTCGCCCACCGAAAACTTGTTTTTGGTTTCCACTTCGACCCAGCCGTCCTGAACGGAGCGCACCTCACCGACAAACTGGCTGCGGTGGCCGACCGAGTGGCCGACTTCGTAGTTTTGGTAATCCTGCGCCGGGCGGCGCTCCAAAAAGCCGGAGGTGTAGCCGCGCGAGGCCAGACCATCGAGTTCGCTGATCAGCTCGGGGTTGAAAGGGCGACCGGCCACCGCGTCGTCAATCGCGCGGCGGTACACCTGCGCGGTGCGGCTGACGTAATACAGGCTCTTGGTGCGGCCCTCGATCTTGAGCGAGTCCACGCCGATCTTCACCAGGCGCTCGATCAATTCCACCGCGCGCAGGTCTTTGCTGTTCATGATGTAGGTGCCATGCGCGTCTTCCATGATGGGCATGTGCTGGCCGGGTCGACCGGCTTCTTCAAGCAGATACACCTTGTCGGCTGCGGGATGGCGCTGGCCATCGCCGCAAGCTGAAAAGTTTTTCTCGGCGCTTTCCTGCTCTTGTTCAAAGCTGAAGTCGCCGTCCAATCGAATGGGGGTGACTTCGCCGGAGTCCGTTTCGTCTGTGGCCTCTTGCGTGCCGTAGCTCCAGCGGCAGGCGTTGGTGCAGGTGCCCTGGTTCGGGTCGCGCCGGTTAAAGTAGCCCGACAGCAGGCAGCGGCCTGAATAGGCGATGCACAGAGCGCCGTGCACAAACACTTCCAGCTCCATTTCCGGGCATTCCTGGCGGATTTTCTCGACCTCGTCCAGGCTCAATTCGCGCGACAAAATGATGCGAGCCACCCCCATGGTTTGCCAGAACTTGACGGCCGCCCAGTTCACGGTATTGGCTTGCACCGAAAGATGAATGGGCATGTCGGGCCATTTCTCGCGCACCATCATGATCAGGCCCGGGTCGGCCATGATCAGGGCGTCCGGCTGCATGGCGATCACCGGCTCGATGTCGCGCAGGTAAGTGCGCACCTTGTCGTTGTGCGGCAGCAGGTTGCTGGTGACGAAGAACTTTTTACCTCGGGCATGCGCCTCGGTAATGCCGATGCCAATCTGCTCCAACTTGAACTCGTTGTTGCGCGCCCGCAGGCTGTAGCGCGGCTGGCCGGCGTAAATCGCGTCGGCGCCAAAGTCGAAGGCGGCGCGCATTTTGTCGAGCGACCCGGCGGGCAATAAAAGTTCGGGTGCTTTGATCGTGGTCATGCCTTCGATTGTCCAATTGTTTAAGCGCCCCACGCCCAGGGCACAATTGACCTATGACAAGAAACATGGCCGGGGACACGTCTTCAGTTCCGACGTGACCTTAAAAAATCACCTTCACGAATGGACTGAAGGTTGTGAGCCCCTGCTAAGCCCATCGTGCGATCGAGTTCGGAGTTCAATAATTCAAGAGCCCACTCCACACCCTCTTGTCCCGCGACAGATAAGCCCCAGAGATGGGGTCGACCGAGCAAGACGGCCGTTGCGCCCAAGGCCAGCGCTTTAAACACATCACTTCCCCTGCGTATACCGCCATCGAGCAGGACGGGCACAGCGCCGTTGACCGCCTGAACCACATCAGGCAGCGCGAGCACACTGGCCATAGCGCCATTCAGTTGTCGTCCGCCGTGATTGGAAACGATGATGGCATCCAGCCCGCGTTGGACCGCCTCTAAGGCTTCCTTGGGGTGAAGCACGCCTTTCAAAATCAAGTGTCCCTTCCAATGCGCGCGCAACATAGCCACGTCATCCCAAGTCATGCGGGGGTCTAGCAATGAGCCCATGCGTGCCGCCAAGGCCGCAACCGACTCGGGTGTTTGTGATTGAACATAATTTCCAAAAGTGATCTTCGCTAATTCGTTGCGCATAGACCACCACCAGGCGGGTTTGCGTGCAAACGCCAACATCTGGTTGAAATCAAAACGCGGTGGAATCGTAAAACCATTCACCAAGTCGCGTTCGCGTTTGCCAATCAGTTGATTGTCGATCGTCAAAATCAAGCCGTCATAGCCACTTTCCTGCGCACGGGTGGCCAATTCGCGGGTGAACCCCCTGTCTTTGTAGATGAAGACTTGCATCCACTTCAAGCCTTGGTGGGATTGGGCCAGTTGCTCCATGGTGCACACTGAACCATGGCTTAAACAGTAAACGGTGCCCTGAGCAGCAGCCGCGTTGGCGCTATGGATTTCGCCTTGTGGCCAAAATAAGCCGGCCAGTCCTGTCGGACCTACCAGCAATGGACTGCGCAAGGTGTGGCCTAGCAATGGCGTCGAAAGGTCGCGTTCAGCGGCGCCATTCAAAGGCTGGGGCAGCAGGTCCCAAGTCTGAAAAGCGGATTGGTTTTGACGCAAAGTGTCTTCGTCTTCTGCGCCACCATCAATGAAGTCAAACACCGGACGAGGTAGGCGTTTTTTCGCCATCTCTCGCAAGGCTGCAATGCTGTATCCGTCACGTTTTAAATGGGCAACCATGGATTGATCCAGGTAGGGTCATCAGCTTTTTAAAAATCCTGGCAATCTTGCCCCTTGGCGCACAGTCTCATCTGCCGCCGCCTCGGCTGCGCGAATGGCCGGAAGTTTGGCCAGCACGGCTTCGAGCATGTCGAAGGGAATAATGACCACCCCATCCAGGTCAGCGACCACGATATCGCCACTGCGCACGGCATGACCCGCAATATTCACAGGCATGCCAATGGTGCCTGGACCATTCCGGTGAGGTGAATTGGGCGTCACGCCCATCGCCCAAGCAGGCAGCCCCACACTTTTCAAACCGACCAAATCCCGCACACAGCCATCGGTCACAAAGCCCACAGCTCCAGAATTTTTGGCCATGCCCAGTACCAAGTCGCCAGTGACAGCACAACCCGTAAAACCGTCTGTGCCGACGACCAATACATCGCCAGACTCCACAAACTGTAAGGCATGGACCAAGGCCAGATTGTCTGCGGGCCCGGCGTGACAAGTGAGGGCAACACCACAAAATGCATATTGTTCTGCTATGGCGGGGCTGATTCGAAAATCCAATGCGCCATGGCCACCCATGGCATCCACCAAAAATCCGGTGGGAGTGCCTTTCAACAGTGCAACCCGCGCTGCCTCTGGACGGTGTATGGCTTGAATCTGGAGATTGGGAACTTCTTCAATCATGTCAACGCTTTCTGAAGATTGCAAACTGAAAACTCTGGATGATTGAATCGCTAAAGAGTTTTCTTGTCAAACGCAGGCTGTGCATGCCCAACAGCGGCACAATGAGAGGATGAAAAATTCCATCGCGATCGCTGGCGGCGGCATTGGCGGCTTGGCGGCCGCTTTGCTTTGCGCTGAAGCCGGGGCCGATGTGCGCTTGTTCGAACGTGCGCCCGCGTTCACCGAGGTGGGCGCGGGGATTCAAATCGGTCCGAACGTCACGCGCATTTTGCAAGCCTGGGGCTTGGACTCTGCGCTGCAGGCCGTGGCGGCTTTTCCCGAACAATTGCAGGTGCGTCACGCGGTGTCGGGTGATGTGACCGGCCAGCTGCGCTGGGGCGCGCACGCTGTGGCCCAGTATGGCGCGCCTTACGCCACCATCCACCGGGCTGATTTGCACCAGATGCTGCTGGACGCACTGCATGCGCAGGGCCGGGTGAGCCTGAATTTGAATCAAGGCATCGCCGGTTACACGCCTCAAACTGAGGGCGTGCAGGTGCACTTGGACGATGGCTCGACCTTGAACGCTCAGGCGCTGGTGGGGGCCGATGGTCTGTGGAGCCGCGTGCGCGCTCAGCTGTTGGGTGATGCACCGGCCCGCTTCAGTGGGCATCTGGCTTACCGCGCAATGTTGGTGCAGGCCGAATTGCCCGCAGCCTTGCGAACCCACAACGTGACGGTGTGGATGGGGCCGCATTTGCACGTGGTGCAGTACCCCGTGCGCCGGGGCGAGTTGCTCAATGTGGTGGCCATCGTGCATGGCCAGGCACCTGAAGATGTGTCGTCCTGGGACCATTCGGCCAATGCGGCGGATTTAAAGCGTGCGCTGGGCCCGGTGGCCCCTGATTTGCAGGCTTTGATCGATGCGGTACCCGCGTGGCGCCTGTGGCCCCTGTGTGACCGCCCACCCATGGCCAGCGCCGCAGAGCAAGCCCAAGGCCGCGTGGCCTTGCTGGGCGATGCCGCCCACCCCATGCGACCCTATATGGCCCAGGGTGCGGGCATGGCGATCGAAGACGCCGACGCCTTAGGCCGTTGCTTGGCCTTGCCCGAGGGGGACCTGCCCGCCCAGTTGGCGCAGTATGCCCAGCAGCGCTGGCAACGCAACGCGCGCGTGCAACAAAGGGCGATACGCAACGGCCAAATTTTTCATGCCCGTGGCTTGTTGCGCTGGGGGCGCGACATGTCCATGCGCTTACTGGGTGAAAGCCTGCTCGATGTGCCTTGGCTTTACAACGGGCCTTGAGGCCTCAAGCCTTTAAAGGCAAAGACCGCTGCCGTTTGCCGGTCAAGGTAAACAGGGCGTTGGCCACGGCCGGTGCAATCGGTGGCACGGCCGGCTCACCCACACCGCCGGGCGCGCGGGTGCTGGGCATGATGTGGGTTTGCACCACTGGCGCCTGAGCCAAAGTCACCATCGGGTAGTTGGGGAAATTGCTCTGCTGCACCACACCGCCCACGATGTCGATCTGCCCAAACAAGGCCGCGCTCAGGCCAAAGATCACGCCGCTTTCCATTTGCTGGGCGACGGTCGCAGGGTTGACCACGGTGCCGCAGTCGATGACGCAGACCACGCGGTGCACGCGGATGTGGCCGTCGGACAGGGACACCTCGGCCACCTGCGCCACGATGGAGCCAAACGACTGGTGCAGCGCGATGCCGTGCGCATGACCGGCGGGCAAAGCTTTGCCCCAGCCGGCCAGGTCAGCCGCTTTTTGCAACACGGCGGCGTAGCGCGGCGCTTCTTTGAGCAAGCTCAGGCGAAAGGCCAGAGGATCTTGTTTCGTGGCGACTGCGAGTTCGTCCATGAAGCTTTCAGAAAAGAAAGCGTTGTGCGAATGGCCCACCGAGCGCCAAAAACCGACCGGCACGCCCGACTGCGTGGCCACATGGCTCATGTGCTGGCTGGCAAAGCCATAGGGTAAATCGAACAAACCTTCGGACGTGGTTTTGTCGGGCATGTCGATCGGGCCTGACAACATGGGCACGGCACGTGCCATCCAGCGCGGCGAGATGGCGTCGCCCGCCGACTTGATGCGCAAGCTGGTCACCTCGCCTTGCGCGTCCAGCGAGGCCTGGAATTTGGCCAGGTGCATGGGCCGGTAAAAGTCGTGCGTCATGTCTTCTTCACGTGACCAGCTCAGTTGCACCGGTGCGCCGGCGCAGGCCATGGCCACTTGCACGGCTTGGCCGACAAAGTCGACATCGAGCCGGCGGCCAAAACCACCGCCCAGCATGGTCACATGCACTGTGACCTGGTCTTCTTTCACGCCCGCCACTTTGGCGGCAATGGCGCGAGCCATGAGAGGCACCTGGGTCGGAGCCCAAATTTCAACGCGTCCGTCTTTCACCTGCGCGGTGCAGTTCATCGGCTCCATCGTGGCGTGCGCCAAGTAGGGCGCTTGGTACAGCGCGTCGATGCGGCTGGCCGCAGCTTTCTCGGCCTGGACGGGCACGCCTTGTTCGTAAAAGGTAAAGCCGCTCTCGGTGTTCAAGCTGTTGAGCAAAGCCGCTTGAATGCGCGTGGTGTCCAAAGCACCAGAACCCGCACCCATGCTGGGCGCTTGCCACTGCACCTGCACCGCTTGCGCGCCTTGGCGGGCTTGCCAAGTAGTTTGGGCCACAACGGCCAGACCGGCGGTGCCGCCGCCCCAGGCGTCGAGTGCAACGACCTTCTCGACCCCCTGCAAAGCCAAAGCGGCTTTGGTGTCCATGGACGAAGCCGCGCCGCCCAGCATGGGGCTCATGCGCACGGCGGCAAACAGCATGCCGGGCAAGCGCACGTCCAGGCCGAACTGGGCTTGGCCCGTCACCTTGGCCGGGATGTCAGTTCGCGCAGCGGGCTGGCCGATCAGCTTCCAGTCTTGGCGTGATTTGGGGGTGACGTCGTGAGGGGTGGTGCCCGCAGCGGCTGTGCTCATCGCGCCGTAATGTGCGGCCTTGCCGGAGGCGTGTTGCATCACGCCATCGGTCACGGTAATTTCGCTAGCAGGCACTTTCCACGCGGTCGCTGCCGCTTGCACCAAGCTGGCGCGCGCCGTGGCGGCAGCCATGCGCAAGGGCTCCCACAGGTCGACGATGCTGGACGATCCGCCCGTGGCGTTGATGCCCAATTCGCGCGCGATCTTGCCCACGATCCATTCGCCCACTTTGATTTTGACGCTTTGGTGCTCGCCTTCGCTGTCCAGCGGATGGAAAGGCAAGGTGCCCAGCAGCATGGCGACGTTGCCGTAAATGCTGTCCGCGCCCGCTTGTTCTAGGCGCACGCGGGCCAGGGGCAGGTCCAATTCTTCGGCCACCAGCATGGCCAGCGCGGTGTGCACGCCCTGGCCCATTTCGCTGCGTGGCATGGCCAGCACCACGGCGCCGTCTTGTGCAATCTTGATCCAACCGTTCAGGGCGATATCGCCTTCGGTTTTGAGCATCAGCTCGGGCGAGCCCAAGCGTGAGCGTGCAGGCATCACGCCCCAGCCCACCACCAAGGCGCCGGTGGCGCCCAAGGCGCTGAGTAACCAGGTGCGGCGCTTCATGCGGCACCGCCTTGCTTCATCGATGCAGAGTTCATGCTGGCGGCAGCACGGTGAATCGCCGAACGCACCCGTTGGTAGGTGCCGCAGCGGCACAGATTGGTCATGGCCGCGTCAATGTCTGCGTCGCTGGGCTTGGGCTTGCGCGCCAGCAGCGCCGCTGCAGCCATCAGCATGCCGCTTTGGCAGTAACCGCATTGCGGCACCTGCTCGGCCATCCAAGCCGCTTGCAAGGGGTGCAGGTTTTCTGCGCTGCCCAAAGATTCGATGGTGGTGATTTTTTGCCCGGCCACCGCAGAGGCAGGCACCACGCAAGAGCGCACCGCTTGACCATCCACATGCACCGTGCAGGCGCCGCAGGCGGCCACACCGCAACCGAACTTGGTCCCGGTCAGATTCATTTCGTCTCGCAGCACCCACAGCAGGGGCGTGCTGGCGTCTGCGCTGGAGTTACGGTTTTGGCCGTTGATGTTCAGTTGCATGGTGTTTCCTCGATTGAGCCTGGTGCGATGGTAAAGCAATCGGCCGTCACAGGTTGACACGTCAAGCGCTGATCACAGCTGGGTGCGCAAAGTCCAGATTTCGGGAAAAAGAACGACATCGAGCATCTTGCGCAGGTAACTCACGCCCCCGGTGCCGCCGGTGCCTCGCTTGAAACCGATCACACGCTCCACCGTGGTGACGTGCCTGAATCGCCATAAGCGAAAAGCATCTTCGAGATCGGTCAACTCTTCGCCCAGTTGGTACAGATCCCAGTACTGATCGGGATTGCGGTAGATCACGAGCCAGGCATTTTCAACCGCTTCGCTGGCCGGGTAAGGCAGGCGCCAGTCGCGCTGGGTATGGCTGTCGGGAACGGGTATGCCACGTCGTTTCAAGAGGCGCAGACTCTGGTCGTAAAGTGAGGGCGCTTCGTAGGCTGATTGCACGATGGCCGACAGGTCGGGGCGGTGCGCATGGGGTTGGCGCATGGCGGCGTTTTTATTACCCATGGAAAATTCAATGCAGCGGTATTGCCAACTTTGAAAACCACTCGACTGCGCCAGATAGGGGCGAATGGCGCTGTATTCGGGTGGTGTCATGGTCGCCAGTACATCCCAGGCATGCACCAGTTGCTCCATGATTTTGCTGACACGGGCGAGCTTTTTAAACGCATCGGGCAATTGGTCGTTGGCAATGCCTGCAATGGCGGCCGCTAACTCGTGCAGCATGAGTTTTATCCACAGCTCGCTGGTCTGGTGCTGCACAATGAATAGCATCTCATTGTGGTCGGGTGAAAGCGGCTTTTGCGCGTTCAGGATGGCGTCGAGCTGCAGGTAGTCACCGTAACTCATACGGCCGTCAAACTCGAGTTGAGCTTGTTCTTCATGCACGATACGCTCACCTGCCGATGTCCGGGCGGGCTTGCTTTGGCTTGGCGCTTGCGCCGCAGCTGAATTACCAAATGGACAGGCGCTCATGGCGAGCCTTTCAGGTAACCGCGTTGTGTTGGGCAAAGCGGGCGTCTTGCCATTCGCCGCTTTCCATGACTTGACGAAGTTGTTCCACGGCCCGCCAGACATCGGCATAGCCGATGTACAGCGGCGTGAAACCAAAGCGCAAGATGTCGGGGTGAAGCCCACCGTCTCCAGCACGGAAGTCACCCGTCACGCCGCGTGCAATCAGCGCTTGAACAATGGCGTAAGCGCCCACAGCGCGGGTCAGACTGACTTGTGAGCCGCGCAGGTATGCTTGATCAGGGGTGGCGATGCCAAAGCCATGATCCTGAACGCGTGAGCGCACCAAGTGCATGAACAGGGACGTGAGACCCAGAGATTTTTGGCGCAAGGCCGGCATGCCCCCCATTTCTTCGGCCGCCAGAACCGTGTCTATGCCGCAGTCGAGTGCGGTGAGACTCAAAATGGGTTGAGTTCCGCATTGGTAACGTGTGATGCCCTTGGCTGGCTGGTAGTCGGGCGTGAAGGCGAAAGGCGCGGCATGACCCCACCAACCCGCCAGCGGTTGCCAGCAACGGTCGGTGTGGCGCGGATGGACCCACACAAACGCCGGTGCGCCAGGGCCACCGTTGAGGTACTTGTATCCGCAACCCACTGCAAAGTCGGCATCCGCTTGGTGCAGGTCAACGGGCACAGCACCCGCGCTGTGCGCCAGATCCCACACCGTCAAAATGCCTTGGGCGTGGGCCTGCGCTGTCAGCGCCTGCATGTCCAACATGGCACCGGTGCGGTAGTTGATGTGGGTGAGCATCAGCACCGCCACATCGGTTTGCAGGGCGGCGGCGAGGTCTTGTGCCTCAACCAGTTGCAAAATAAAGCCACGCTCTTTGCACAGGGCTTCTGCGATGTACAGGTCGGTCGGAAAGTTGCTGCGTTCGCTGACGATTTTTGTCTTGTGGGGATAGTCCGCCGTCGCGATATGCAGTGCTGTGGCCAGCACTTTGAACAGATTGATCGAAGTACTGTCAGCCGCGACCACCTCGCCCGCTTGGGCGCCGATGATCTTTGCAATTTTGTCGCCCACGCGCTGAGGCAAGGTGAACCAAGCTGCGGTGTTCCAACTCTGGATCAGATTCTGTCCCCACTCTTGTGTGACGGCCTGGGCCACGCGGGCTGGAGCAGTTTTGGGCATTGCGCCCAGCGAATTGCCGTCAAGGTAAATCACACCGGGCGGCAAATCGAACTGGTCTTTCAGGCTGCGCAGGGGGTCTTGGTCGTCGAGCCGTTCGCAGCTTTGCAAAGTGGGAGTAGGGTTCATCATGGTGGGGTTGCAGGTGTGTGGATTCAAAGTTCGCGCAGCACGGCTCGCACAGGGCTGGCGTCGGCGGTCATCAGTTTCAGGGGCAGGGCAATCAGTTCGTAATCGCCTTCGGGCACGTCGTCGAGCAGCAGGTTTTCCAGCACCCGTTCAGGCAAATCACGAAAAGCGTGTTGCAGGTTCACAGGCAACACCAAGGGGCCGGCGCTCAACGCATGGATAACCCGACAGTGCCCCAAGAAAACAGACACATCCAAAGCCCCAACCGCGGCGCCTTGTGGGTCGTAATGCAGCGGCGCGTCGGCATGTGCACCGACATGCGGTGACAGGTGAATGGCGCTGACATTCATCGGACAATCGTTTGAAAGGGTGGCGACCCATTCCTGACGGTAAGCGGTGTCACCCGGAAAGACTGGGCTTTGTGAGTCAACGGGTGGAGAGATGTCCCATATTTTTTTCATCAAGGGCGAAGTTAGCACTTGAGAAAATTTGCGGTGTCGGTTATTTCCAACACTGCTTAAATATGTTGAGCCCTCTCAGAGTGCGCGTGGTGGCAGTGCATGCCAGCGCCGTGCGCGCTCGCAGGCCTCGCTGCCTTCTTCAAACTCACGACAGGGCGATGGACGCCACTCATAAATGCCGCAAGTGGCTTTTTCGCCAATGCGACCATACAGCGCGGCGCAGCGGGGCGGGCTGTGGTCGGTGCCGCGCATGCGGCAAGTGTGTTCGGTGATCGGTGAGGCCAGACCGATCGGCACCGCGCCGCCTGCTTCTTCGGATTCGTAAATCGAAAAGTCCACCCTGAAACTCGCGCAGCAAGCGCCGCAAGTGGTGCAAGCCGACATGGCGCGGTGACTCAGACGGTGACCTTGCCCAGCAGCAAGAACTCCATCAGCGCTTTTTGCACATGCAAGCGGTTTTCGGCTTCGTCCCAGACCACCGATTGCGGACCGTCGATCACGTCGGCGCTGACTTCTTCACCCCGGTGTGCGGGCAGGCAGTGCATGAACAAGGCGTCGGCTTGGGCCGCTTGCATCATGTCGGTGTCCACGCACCAATCGGCAAAGGCTTTTTTGCGCGCTTCGTTTTCGGCTTCGTAGCCCATGCTGGTCCACACGTCGGTGGTGACCAAGTCGGCGCCGCGGCAGGCTTCAAGCGGGTCCTGGAACACCTTGTAGCTGGCGCTGCTGCGCAAGCCGGCCACGGCCTGGTCCACCTCGTAACCGCTGGGGGTGCTCAGGTGCACGGTAAAACCGAGCAACTCCGCCGCTTGCAGCCAGGTGTTGGCCATGTTGTTGCCGTCGCCCACCCAGGCCACCACCTTGCCCGCAATGGCACCACGGTGTTCGATGTAGGTGAAGATGTCGGCCAAGATTTGACAGGGGTGGAACTCGTTGGTCAGGCCGTTGATGACCGGCACGCGCGAGTACTGCGCAAATTTCTCGATCTTGTCATGGCCGTAGGTGCGGATCATCACCAGATCGGTCATGCGGCTGATGACGCGGGCACTGTCTTCGATAGGCTCGGCGCGGCCCAACTGGCTGTCGCCGGTGGTCAGGTGCACCACCGAGCCGCCAAGCTGGTACATACCGGCTTCAAAGCTCACGCGGGTGCGGGTGCTGGCCTTTTCAAAAATCATCGCCAGCGTGCGGTCGGCCAGGGGATGGTATTTTTCGTAGGCCTTGAATTTGCGTTTGATCTCGGCGGCACGCGCAAACAAATGCGCGTACTCGTCCGCGCTCAGATCACTGAACTGCAGATAATGCCGCACGGGCAAAAGTGAAGCTGAGGTCATGCTGGCTCCGCCAAGAAAGTGTGGATCAGCGGCAGCAAGATGGCCAAGACCTCGTCGGCCTCAGCCTGGGTCATGATCAGCGGTGGCAACAAGCGCACCACGGTGTCGGCCGTCACGTTGATGATCAAACCGGCATCGGCAGCGCGTTTCAGCAACACGCCACAAGGCTGGTTAAATTCAACACCCATCATCAAGCCTTGACCCCGAATTTCTTTGATGCCGGGGTGACCACCCAACGACGCTGTGAGCTGCTTGTGGAAATGCGCACCCAGCTCGGCGGCGTGGGCCAACAAGCCGTCTTTTTCCATGATGCGAATGGTTTCCACCCCGGCGCGCATGGCCAAGGGGTTGCCGCCAAAGGTGGTGCCGTGGTTGCCCGGCTGGAAGATGTGCGCGGCTTTGGGGCCCGCCACCACCGCGCCAATCGGCACGCCCGAGCCCAGGCCCTTGGCCAGCGGCATCACGTCGGGCACGATGCCCGCCCATTGGTGGGCAAACCATTTGCCGGTGCGGCCAATGCCGCACTGCACCTCGTCGATCATCAGCAACCAGTCTTGCTGGTCGCACAAAGCGCGCACCTCGCGCAGGTACTCGGCACGCATCGGATTGATGCCGCCTTCACCTTGGATGGTTTCAAAAAACACCGCCACCACATCGGGGTCGTTGGCCGTGGCGTGTTTCAGCGCTTCAATGTCATTCAGGGGCACACGAACAAAGCCTTCGAGCATGGGGCCAAAGCCCTGCTGCAGTTTCACGTTGGCAGTGGCGCTCAGGGTGGCGATACTGCGGCCATGAAAGGCTTTTTCGTAGACCACGATCTTGGGGTTGGTGATGCCTTTGTCATGGCCAAATTTGCGCGCCAGTTTGATGGCCGCTTCATTGGCCTCCAGGCCGGAGTTGCAGAAGAACACATTGGTCATGCCCGACAGCTCGACCAGCTTGGCCGCCAGGCGCTCGGCATCGGGCACATGAAAGTAATTGCAGGTGTGAATGATCTTGTGCAACTGGTCTTGCAAGGCCGGCACCAGCTCGGGGTGGTTGTGCCCCAGCGTGTTCACGGCGATGCCGGCCAGCGCGTCCAGGTATTCTTTGCCATTGATGTCCCAGACTCGGCAGCCTTGACCGTGAGTCAACGCAATGGGCAGGCGCCCATAGGTGTTCATGGTGTGTGGAGAGGCGGCTTCAATGAAAGCGGACATGCGGATGGACTCCTCAAAAAAAACAGGCCCCAACGGGGCCGCTGAGATGAGATTTTAGAGGCAATCTGGGCCCACTCGGTCATCCCAGAGTCACAAAGCCGCGAGACGGTCTTGGCAGCTGTGATCGCGGGTTTTCAGTCCTCCCTTCAAGGCCTTAGGTCTTATCACTAGTGTCCGGTAAATTTTGATGCTGATTTCAGAACAATTCGTCTTGCAACTGAAGCACCTCGACCTCTTCGTTGTGGATGGCGTTGGTGACCATCTGCTTTAGCGTGATTTTCTCAAACATATTGACCTCCACGAG
>CAIWWN010000095.1 GCA_903916355.1 uncultured Burkholderiales bacterium
CGAAAGTGAAACAGGTCGAAAAGGTTCAAGCCGCTGCGAGGTACTTCTTGCTGATGCCGGCGCCCACGGTGTACTTGGGGTCGACAAAGTTGCCCAACCTCACCTGCCCGCACTGGCTTAGCATCATGTAGGCATCCCACCGGTCGTAACCGTATTCAGCCTCCATCCAAAGGATCAACTCGCGGTAAGCAATCCGGGTGGCATCTTCGAGCGGACGGGCGCTTCCTATTGCCATGATGAAAGCTTCGGTTTCAAGGCGAGGCCAATCAATTTGCCATTTTTTGATTAGATCCACTTCAATCGTGGTGGTGCTGGCGAATTCCACTGCAGTGCCACAGACTTCGCCGTCGCCCTGGCACGCGTGCGCATCGCCAATAAAGAGCCTCCCGCCCGAAGTTTGCACGGGAAGGTACGTGATACTGCCGGGCCCCATATCAGGCAAGTCCATGTTGCCGCCGTGGCTGTCGGGTGTCAGGGTGTTGATCGAGTCGATCTCGGGTGAGCAACTTAGCGTACCAATGTGCGGTCGGTAGGGCAGCGTAACGCGTTTGCTCCAATAGACACCCTGCTCGTCCACGTCAATTTTTCGCACGATTTCCGGCAGCGAATCCGCCAACAACGCCGTGAGCGAGGTACCACTAAGCGCGCCGAACTGAGGAATCATGCAGCAGGTACCACGGGGGTTGGGTCCGCGCGGTTTCATAGACTTGATGTGGACTGCGAGCACATCGCCCTTCTCCGCGCCTTCAACCATGATGGGTCCGTTTTGCGGATTGACGAAAGGCATTGTTAGCACGCGGGATGGCAAGTCCTGCTCAGTCTTCACAGCGCCATCAAAGGCGTCCCGGGTCTCAACCATCACGCGGTCACCCGGGCGCACGTGAAGAACCGGATCAGAGTAAGGGCCAATGGTGTAGTGGTACTTGCCTTGCATCGCTTCGGTAAGCGAATGCACCTCGGGCGTGCGGCCCTGGGCAAGGCCGCGCATCCGCATAATTGATTGGTCTAGCCAGTCCATGAATTTCCTCCTGTTGAATTTGCGGTTTGGGTCAGAGCTCGGGGTGCCGTTTGTGCCAATCAGTGGCCTGTTGAAAATCCCATCCCGCCCTGACCAGAAGATCTTCCTCAAAATGCCGCGATACGAACTGTAGGGCGATGGGCGTGCCAGCCTCCGTGAAGCCTGCGGGCAATGTGATGGTGGGGCTGCCACTCATGTCGAACGGACAGGTGTAGCGCAGAACCGCTGAAATCAAGTCGGCGTCCTCCCCTAGAGTCGCCATTTGCGCCACAGTCGGAGAGGCGACACCGGTGGTGGGGATCAGCAGCAGATCGATGTCTTCAAACAGGGCCCGCAGGTGCCCGGCAAATTTAAGGCGGCGAAGAATGATCTTCTGGTAATCGATGCCGCTTTGCGCGCGCCCCAAATCCAGCAGGCCGGCCAAGCCTGGCCCATACGCTTCCTTGCGCGAAGGATAAGTACCTTCATGAACCACCGCAGCTTCAATGCCGCACAGCGGGAACCAGTCGGTGATCATCTGCGCGGGGTCAGGGAATCGCAATTCCCGGAAGTCACCACCCAGGCTCTTGATAACCGCCATCGCAGAAGCCAGCGTCTCGGAGGTCGGAGCATCAACCCCCTCGCTGTTCCAGCGCGGATCCACTCCGATACGTAGTCCGCGCAGGCCGCGTTGCATCCCGCCGACATAGTCGGGCACTGGTCGAAGGCTTGCCGTAGGATCAAGGCGATCTTCACCGGCAATTACAGCCAGTAACGCAGCAGCATCGGCAGCACTGCGGGCCATTGGGCCAATATGATCGAGTGTCGAGGCGAGTTCAAAGGCACCGTATCGGCTCACGCGGCCCCAGGTTGGCTTGATACCGGTCAGTCCGTTGGCAGCCGACGGAAACCGGATTGAGCCACCCGTGTCGGTGCCAATCGAGCCATAGCAAAGGCCGGCCGCAGTCGCCACGCCCGAGCCACTTGAGGAGGCTCCAGACCAATGCAATGCGTTCCAGGGATTGAGAGGGGGCGAAATACTGGGGTGGTGGTCCGCGTAGGCACCTTCCGTCATCTTGAGCTTGCCCAGGATCACGGCACCGGCTTCGCGAAGCTTGCGCACGACCGTGCCGTCTTCTGCTGGCACGAAGTCTTGGTACAGGGTCATGCCGGCGGCTGTGGGCACTCCCTGGGTCCAGCAGAGATCCTTGACTGCTATAGGAACACCATGCAGGGGGCCACGCTTGCGCCCCTGCGAAAGGTCGGTATCCGCCCGATGAGCATCGGCGAGTGCCTGCTCAGCCATTACCGTGACGTAGCTTCCCAGTCTACCGTCCATCTTGGCAATGCGATCTAGCTGCGCTTGGGTGACATCTGCTGAGGATAGAGCACCCGATTCGATTTGTCTGCCCACATCCAGCAGTTCCAGGTAATGAAGATTGGCCTGGTTATGACTCATCCGTGGACCCCCGTGTATTGGCTCATAATTTCAAAGTCGCCCAGATGTTCACGCGGAATTTCACCTCCGATTTGCCCGCGCTTGATCACCAGCACCCGCTGGGAAACAGCAGCGATGAATTCCAGGTTCTGCTCCACAAGAACAATGGTTAGTTTCATGCGGTTTCGCAGCGAGGCCAGCGTTTCAGCAATTTCTTCGATGATTGATGGCTGTATCCCTTCGGTGGGTTCATCTAGCAGCAGCAGGCTTGGCTTTCCGGCCAGGGCCCTTGCCAGTGCCAGCAACTGTTGCTCCCCACCGGACAGCGCCCCCCCGGCCCGGTCGAGCAAGGGTTTGAGTCGGGGAAAGTCTTCGAGCAGGGCCTCGATGGTGTCAAGGGATCGCTCCCCGGTCTTTACCAGCCCCATTCGCAAGTTGTCCATCGCGCTAAGCGTCGGAAATATCTCGCGCCCCTGCGGCACATAGGCCATCCCCAGTTTGGCACGAGCATGCGGCGCAGCGTGGGTCACGTCACTACCGTTGAACACCACGGAGCCTGAGCTGGCTCGCAGGGCTCCAATCAGTGTGCGCAGCATGGTGGTTTTCCCCATGCCGTTATGGCCTAGGATTCCTACCGATTCCCCCGCTTCAATGTTGAGTGAGATATCGTGCAGCACTGGAATGGCGCCATATCCTGCGCACAGGTTTGATACTTCAAGCATGCGTTTTGGCTCTATGGTCATTGGGGTTTTTTGCCGAGATAAATTTGCTGAATAAGCGGGTCACTCATGATGCGGTCCGGCGTGTCTTCCTTGATTACAGCTCCCTGGTGCAGAACGGTTACTTTCTTGGCGATCATTCGGATGAAGTTCATGTCGTGCTCAACCACAACCAGCGCATGCTGACGGTTGATCTCCAGAATTAGCTCGGCCGTGCGGACTACTTCGGCATCGCTCATTCCGGCTGCAGGTTCGTCCAGCAGAATCAGCGGCGGGTCAGACGCAATCACCACACCGATCTCGACCCACTGGCGCATGCCGTGTGAAAGCAAGCCTGCAAGTGTTTTGCGATGTTGTGCCATCCCCACACGTTCCAGCGTTTCATCGGTGATCTGGTTGGCCCGCATCGCGCTATTGGTACGCCGCGCAGAGAGCCACACGTTTTCCCAGACACTCAGGCCATTGAATAGACTGGGAACCTGGGTCTTGATACCAATTCCCAGTCGGCCCGGTTCATGCGGCTTCATACGGGAGATGTCCTTGCCCCTGAAAAAAATCTGTCCTGAAGTGGGCTTGACCTGCCCTGTCAGGAGCTTGAAAAACGTACTTTTGCCGGCACCATTTGGGCCAATGACGCAGCGCAACTCTGCTTCAGCGAGAGTGAAGTTGACGTCACGCGTGGCATGAACGCCACCAAAACGAACATTCAGATTGCGAGTTTCAATCAGCGGAATCATGCGGGTTGCTCCTCGGCAGCGCTGCTGGCGGCGACGGCCGTGGCTGGTGCGCGAGGCTGCGTTACTGGAGCAGTTTCTGAATGCAGGCCGTTGGTGGAATTCCGGGAGCTTGCTCGGCTCCAGAGCCATTCCAGTACGATGCCAAGGCTGGGTATGACCCCACGAGGCACCAACAACACGAATACGACCAAAATCACCCCGAGCACCAGGTTTGAGTTGAACATCTGTTGCGTGCCTATCTGCGTCGTGAGCCACTGGATAGCGACGCAGCCCACCACAGGGCCCACCAACGTGCCGAGGCCGCCCACAATGACCCAGATGATGATCTGTGCCGATTGCGCCAGACCAAAAATTGTCGGGCTAGTGAATGCCCCCCAGTTGGCGAACAGACACCCCGCTAGTCCGGCAATGGCGCCCCCCAGGATAAAAGTAAAGAGCTTATAAAGGCGGGCGTCGTAGCCCAGCAGCAGCACGCGCTGCTCGTTTTCCTTAGCGGCAATGATGACTCGGCCAATCTTGGAACTGATGAGACACCGCAGGCCCAGGTAGGTGATCAACAGGCAGGCCATAGTTAGATAGAACAAAACCACGGGTGACAGCGCCTTGTCAACCTCGCCCGGAAAGTTCAGCGTCGGTATACCGGGAATGCCATTGAACCCCCCCAGGGGCGCTACTCCAATCTTCCACTCAGGACCGGCGGTCGAGTTGATCAGGTTAAACAAAATGAGCGTGACGGTCAGCGTGATGACACCCATGTAGACATCAGATAGCCGCCCAAAAAATATGACGTAACCCAAGATCGCTGCGAACAGTGCAGGAACGGCAACCGCCAGCATGAAGGGAACGGTGCTATCGCCCATGTTGACCACTGCAATCGCATATGTGTAGGAACCTAAGCCAAAAAATGCAGCCTGGCCAAAACAGAGGATGCCGCCAAAGCCCCAAATAAACCCAAGGCTGACACCGAGGATGGCCATGACGGCGTATATGGTGCCCTGGAGCAAGGTGTAATCATCCATCACGCCGGGCAAGCCGAACATGAGGGCAACGCCAATGGCCAGCACTAATGCAGCGCTAACCCATGATTGTGCAAATCGGTTCACAGAGTCCCCTTGAAAAAACGACCTGTAATGCCCTGCGGCAAAAGACGCAGCATCACTATGGCTGCTGCCAGCAAGGCCACCTCGCCCAGCACGGGTGTGGTGAGGAAAGTGGCAAGCTGGTTGATGGAGCCGAACAGAGTGGATGCGCTCACCAGTCCGGCCAAGATGGCCGGACCACCGCCAATGACGGTAATGAAAGCTTTTGCAACGAAGGCGCCACCCATGGTCGGAACCACGCCCGTCAACGGTGCGAGCAAGCCGCCAGCAAGACCGGAAAGCGCCGCGCCAACCGCAAAAGTTACGGAGTACACGACGCTCGGGCTGATACCCAGCGCGTCTGCTATGTTGGGATTTTGCATGGTGCCGCGGGCGATGAGTCCCAGCTGGGTGCGCAGCAGTACCAACCGGATTGCCAGTCCGAGGCCAACTGCCACCGCAATAATGACGAGGGTGTAACTACTGACAGAGTAGGCGCCAATCATAAAGCTGCTAAGCGGGGCAGACACCCCAGCGGTCGTGTTTCCGGCGATTGATGTCACCACACCAATCAGCAGCAGCGACAGGCCCCAGGTAGCTAACATGGTGTCCACCATGCGCCCGTACAAGCGGCGAATAATCACGCGCTCGAGGACGATGCCGACCAGCCCCACGGCCAAGGGCGCCACAATGAACATCGCCACCCATAGGTTTATGCCCAAGCGCATTGAGACGATCACGGCGTAGGCGCCCAGCATCATGAATTCGCCATGTGCCAGGTTGATGACCTTCATCATCCCGAAAATCACCGCCAGGCCCGACGAGATGATCACTAGGCTGGCGACCGCATACAGCACCTGGATAAATACAACTATAGCTAGATCCATGAAAGAACTCCGCTCTCAGAAAAGTGACTTTGACTGACTGAAGCAACTCGGGCGTTGGCCTGCCCTCAGGGGAATGGCCAACGCCCGACCATCAGGCTTTGATGACGTACTGCTGGTTGTCCTTCGGGTTCTTTTTCAAGTTGCAAACAGCACTAGTGTCAGACGGCTTTTCTTGCTGGAAGGTCTTCACGATGTTGAGCTGTTTGTTGCGGATTTCGGCAATGCTCACGTTCAAGACGCAGTGGTGGGTTTCGGGGTCGATAGTGACTTTTCCGCTTGGGCCCACAATGGAGATTCCGGACTCAAGTGCTGCAATGACCTTGTCGCCATCGAGAGAGCCAGCCTTTTTGACGCCTTCGGCCCAGAGCTTAAAGCCCTGGTAGGACGCCGATGCCAGTTCGGTGATGTTGGGATAGTCGCGGCCGAAGCGCTTGTAGAAGCGTTCCTTGAAGGCCTTGTTTTCTGGTGTATCCAGGTTCTGGAAGTAGTTGTAGGAAATAAGGAACCCGTCTGTCTCTGCGGCAGACAGAACGATGTGTTCATTGCCCAGCGCAAAGGTCGTGGAAGCCAAAGGAATTTTCTTTGTCAGACCGGCCGCAGCCCATTGGCGATAGAACGACATGTGAGCGCCGCCGACCAGTGCCGAGACAATCATGTCGGGCTTGGCCGCTTCAATTTTTGAGATGGTCGGACCGAAGTTGGTGACATCCAGCGGAAAGAAGTCAATGGATGCAACGGAGCCACCGTTTTCCTGCACGAACTTCTTAACCCATTGCGAGGTGATCTGGCCGTAGTTGTAATCAGCGGCAATGACGTAGACCTTCTTGCCCCACTTATTCATCGCGTAAGGAACCAGCTTGGAGACCGTTTGGGCCGGCGTCACGCCCGTGCAGAATGTATTGCGGTCGCAAACGCCCCCTTCGTATTGGGTGTTGTAGAAGTAAGGCGTCTTGCTGCGGTCCAGCACCGGACGAATCACTTCACGCGAGGCAGAAGTGATTCCACCCATGACGACAGCGGCCTTATCTTTGAGTGCCGCCTGCTGGGCAAATTGGGCGTACAGCTGCATGTTCGATTGCGGGTCGTAGGAGGCCAGCCGTAGCTTCTTGCCCAACAAGCCACCCTCCGCGTTTTGCTCTTCGATGGCCAGCATCATGGCGTCTACCATGGGCTTTCCATAGATGTCCAGTCCGCCGGACAGGTCATGCACGCTGCCCACGACAATTTCATCTGCTGCAAATGCGGACAGCGGAAACAAAGGAGCAGCGGAGGCTGCAAGGGCGACACCAGAAGTTTTGATAAACGAACGACGATCCATGAAAATACTCCTTGAATTGACGGCCTTCGCCGTCGAGGTTACAGATGGTTACCGGTTTGAGAAAAGGCAAAAAACTAAGAATGACAGCGCAAGGGGAAGCTGCGCAAACCCTTCTCTAGAGGGCGGTCCAGTCGCCCGCCTGCTCAAAGGCGTACGCGGCGCGATAGATAGTGGCTTCGTCGTAAAACTTGCCGATCAGCATCATCCCAACAGGCAAGCCGTCGACCTTGCCGCAAGGCACGGTCATCGCTGGATGACCAGTGACGTCAAACGGGCATGTGTTGGGCAGCATTTCAAAGGCGCGTGTCACCACCTCTTCAATCGCTGCGCCAGAAACCGGCAGCGGAGTGGCCGTCATAGGTACTGTAGGCATGAGCAACAGGTCATAGTCGGCCAGAGCCTTGTCATAGGCTGCAGTGAGTTGGCGAGCCAAATTTTGAGCTTTACCGTAGTAATGGCCACGGTAGTGCTTGATGAAGTACTCACCCAAAACCATGGTGATCTTCAACGTTTCAGACAGCTCATCGGCGCGATCCTTCCAGCCGGCATGAAAGTCAATCATGCTGGTGACATATAGGCCTTTCCAGTTGAACCCATGCCCGTTGTCCTTCATCATTTGCTGCGTGGCACCTTCTGCGGCAATGGGCAACCAGATGGCCGGCCCAACCAGATGCATTGGGATCGAAAGTTCGGTCACTTCGGCACCCAGCTTGGTAAACACCTCAGCAGCTTGCCGTACTTTCGCGTCGACAGCGGCGTCGGACTGGGGCCATCCGAAACCCTCCGTGACGATGCCGATCTTCATACCCTTCACGCTACCCTTCATGAGCTCACTGTATGGCTTGGCGGTTTGACCTGCATGCTGTCGTGGGTCCAGGCCGTCGGGGCCAGCCAAAACCTCCAACATGACTGCGTTGTCCGTCACATTGGCAGTCATGGGGCCCGTGTGGTCCAGAGTTACTTCGATCGGCATCACGCCGGTGTAGGGAACCAAACCGTGCGTGGCCTTCATGCCATAGACGCCGCAGAAAGCGGCAGGCATACGGATGGACCCGCCCTGGTCGCCACCGATTGCCAAGTCCACTTCTCCGCTAGCCACCAGCGCCGCACTCCCGGACGAAGATCCACCAGCGGAGTAGCCCATGCGGTGAGGGTTGTGCACCGGACCGGTTGAGCTAGTGTGCGAGCCGCCGGAAAAGCAGAAATATTCACAGACCGACTTACCCACCACTGTGGCACCTGCGTCCAGCAGGCGAGTCACCACCGTGGCATCTACGTTGGGTACATAACCTTCCAGCGTCGACGCGCCGTTGGTCATTGGCACTCCGGCCAAGCAAACGTTGTCCTTAAGGACTACCGTCTTCCCGGCCAGTTTTCCGCCTGCTGCACCGGTAATTGTGCTTTTGACATACCACGCGCTGTACTTGTTTTCTTCTCCGTAAGGGCGGTACCCCGGCGTGCGCGCGTAGTTGACTACAGGGATGTAATCAGGTAAAGCATCGACCACGTCGTAGGCGTCGAAGTTGCCCTGCAACAGAGCGTTATACGACTTAGCCTGATCCTCAGATAGATGGATGCCAAGACTCAAGGCGACATCACTTAATTGGCTAAGAGTGGGACGTTTGACTGCCATACACAGGACTCCAAGGTGTTGAATTAATCCAATATCGGCACTCTGGTTGAGCAAGCCGATTTCGTCGTGTCGTTCCCTACGGCGTTTGGCTTTAGAAGCCTAGCCAAGGAACCCGCCACACCTTGAGTATAGATGTTTTATTTTCCAAGGCAAGCATCTTTACTTAACTTGGAAAATAAATTTGTCGTCTTTTCTAGTGGCTTTTTTATGGAGGCGTGCAGTGTCAGAACGTAAGCAGCAGGGACAAGGCGCTCCACGCGGTGTGGACGCAAACGCTCACCGTCTAGGCCATGACTATTCTTAGCTAGGCAGGCTAAAGGCGTGTTATCACTTCAAAGGCGTTGCCATTACAGCGTGCCATATAAATCGGCGTGAGGTTGGCGCGGTTCCCAGCGTAAGCGCAGCCGCGGGCACTCAAGTAGGAGAATGGATCTTGCCCCATCTCGTTCCGGCGGTCCGCTCCCATCAGCGACCCCAAAAAATGGAGCCCTTCGTAGGTTGACTGCCCGAAAGTGTTAAGCGTCGGCGCACGTTCACCAAAGTGGGTGAGGTAGCGCTCCTTGAAAGCAAGGTTGGCGTCGGTGTCCAGCGTGGCAAAGTAGCCAGAGGCCACGTAGAGGTTTTCCGCATTTTCTGCGCCGATTGCTAACAGTTCGTTCTCTCCGATGGCGCAGGACAGGCGCAGCAATGACTTGGAAAGCCCGCATTGACCAAAGGCTCGGTTGAATTCAACTGCATCCTGTCCGACTAGGGAAACCAGAACGGCATCGGCATGCATGGCCTTGATGGAATCTAGGACTTGAGTGAAGTCGTGACTGCCGATCGGCACGTATGTCTCATTGATTAACTCGCTGCCAATATCGGCTATGTATTGCCGGGCCATACGATGCGAGACGCGGGGCCACACGTAGTCGTTGCCCACGGCAAACCAGCGTTTGGGCTTGCGGTTTGTCCCCAGCCAATTGATTGCAGGCCGCAGTTGGCACGTTGTTGTTTCTCCGATGGCAAAGACGCCAGGCGTCGACTCACCGCCCTCGTACAAAGGGGTGTAAACAAAGGGAAGGTGCCCGCCTACTGCCCGAAGAATGCGCTGCCTCACTGCGCTTGTGTGCATTCCAACAATTGCATCCACATCGCCAGACTCCACCAGTCCGCAGAGGCTTGTTTCAATATTGTCAGACTCGTCGGCCGCGTCAACGACGATTAATTGGCAGGGGCGACCTGAAATACCTGCGCCCTTGTTCAACTCGGCGACGGCGAGTTTCGCCGACGCCAAAGCCGATGGCCCCCAAATACCTGTTGCACCTCCCAGTGGAACGCACAACGCAATATTGAACGCACGGTTGGCGCCGTATGGCTGGCGTGGCCCTGCATCGGGGATTCGAATCGAACGCCCCAAACGCTCAACACGACCAAGATGCCGATTGAGCGCTTTCACTGCAGGTGCCCGCCTTTGAGGAAAAACGGGTACGTGATACTGTGAATCAACAGGTTGGACAACGGTGTGCACTGAAAACGCCCTTTCGCCGCATTTATTTGGTGCGTTACCGCACTTTCCCTGCTCAAAAAGTACTTTCCTCGGAAAATACTTTTGGTTAGAATAGGTCACGCACCACAACGTGTCAACTACGCACCTTTCATGCCAGACAAAGATATTTCTCAGTACCTAGCCTATTTGCTGGCTTCGGCAAATCGGCGGATGCACCTCGGCTTGGCGCAGTCAATTGCGGCAGAGGAGGTGTCTGAAGAACACTGGCGAATCCTTCATGTCCTTTCGGACGAGCAAGGGCGTAGCATGGGGGAACTGGCAGACCTTGTATTGCTTAATCACCCGGCTCTGACCAAGAACATCGATAGGCTGGTAAGCCGTGGACTTGTCCAGCGAGCAGCCGACCCAGTCGACAGCCGCCGAGTATTGGTTTACATCAGTGACCTTGGCCTAGAGACTGTAGCCAGATTAAAGAAAAATGTCGATGCCCACCATGACAGTGTTGCCGACACTTTGGGTTCCCGCAAGACGGAACAGCTAAAACGTCTGCTTGAAACGTTTATCAACAACTAGACGTCTTGATCCACGGTATGGGATAGTAGGAATTTTTACCGGGGTGGTTTTCTTGACAAGCGGTCAAATAGATTTTTTTGGGGAATCGACCTAGCGCAAACTCCCCACAGTTATCAAACACTTCTTTGTTGCGGCGCCCGTCAAGCTAGTTGTGGCCAAATTTACGCAGCCAACGGCTGAATAAGCTTTTCCTTTACATGCTCGGCAATGACATAGTCACGTTTGGGTTGAGGGTGACCGGGCTCACGGGGCTCCAGTCACGCGTATTACGCGCCCAGCAAGCCGGGTTGCGCTCCTTCGCCTCAGTGTAAAGGGCAGGCGCGGGCGGCCAAAATGGCATGGTCCTCGCCAGTATGGCGCTGTTGCGGCGACACTTATCGGATGCCGCTGTGCTTGTGCTCTAGGTTGTACCAGTGCACGAATTGCGCACCCCACCCACGCGCTTCTACGTCTGCTTTGAGTCAATTCGTATGCCCGCTTTTCCCATTACTTTATGCTTTTCGTGTCATTGTCGCAATGACCGCTTAGGGCCTTTGGACGAAACCGCTTCGCGGTAGTCTCTGTGCCTGCGGTATTGGTCTTCAACTGATCTAGCACGTGCCGATGTAGTGAATTGAGGCAATTGGCCTCGTTCACACAGGAGCACAGCCATGGACACGTCATCACACCCCGTCTCTCCCCTGCGTCAACGCATGCTGGAGGATATGCGTATGCGCAAGCTTTCGCCCAAGACACGAGATGCCTACATCCGAGCGGTCAGCAGATTCGCTCAGCATCTGGGGCGATCACCGGATACGGCCACCGTAGAAGATCTGCGCCGCTATCAGTTGCACTTGGTCGACTCGGGCACCTCGCCCATTACCCTGAATGCCACTATCACGGCTTTGAAGTTTCTGTTCGATGTGACTCTGGGGCGCAGCGATGTGCTGGCAAAGATGCAATCGGTGCGCGTTCCTCACAAGATCCCCGTTGTCCTGAACAAGCAAGAGGTGGCCCGTCTGATTGCCTGTGCAGGCAACATCAAACACCAGACTGCATTGTCTGTGGCGTACGGAACCGGATTACGGGCCAATGAAGTGATCTCACTGAAGGTCACTGACATAGACAGCCAACGCATGACGCTGCGCGTGCAGCAGGGCAAGGGCAGCAAGGACCGGTACGCCATGATGTCGCCGATCTTGCTGGAACGACTGCGCGTGTGGTGGCGCGTGGCACGCGCACAAGGCAAGATGTTGGACGGGGGATGGCTGTTTCCAGGGCTCAACCCGATAGACCCGCTCACCCCGCGGCAGCTCAACCGAGCCATTCACGAGGCCGCCATGGTGGCCAAGATCGACAAGCCCGTGTCCATGCACACGCTGCGCCACAGCTTTGCCACGCACTTGTTGGAACAAAAGGTCGATATCCGAGTGATTCAAGTCATGCTCGGTCACAAGAGACTGGAGACCACGGCGCTCTACACCCAGGTGGCCACCGAAGTGCTCAAAGAAGTGATCAGCCCTTTGGAAACATTGCAACCCCAGTAGGTCACCTGCATGGGCCTTGGTGCCTTGGAGGTGGCGGATATCTTCCGCGCCCACGGGCCAGCCTTTCGCTCGGCGCAGCGCTCACACCTGAGCCTGGGTCAGCTCAAGGTCATGACTGCCATCGAACAGTGCCGCACTGCCGCGCTGGGGGGACACGTTTTGCATTGTCCCGACTGCCAGCACGATCAGGTGTCCTACAACTCTTGCCGCAACCGGCACTGCCCCAAGTGTCAGTCCAACGCTGCAAAGCGCTGGCTAGAGGCAAGACAGGCCGACCTTTTGCCCGTGGATTACTACCACGTGGTCTTCACGTTACCGGCGCCCATCAGCGAGATCGCTTACTACAACAAGGCCCTGATCTATGGCCTGCTGTTTGAGATCGCCGCTCAAACGTTGACCACCATTGCCGCAGACCCAAGGCACCTGGGGGCCCAGGTTGGCGTGACGCTAGTGCTGCACACATGGGGCTCGGCGCTCACGCACCACCCCCATGTGCACGGTATCGTGCCCGGCGGTGGGCTGTCACTCGATAGCAAGCGCTGGGTGGCATGCAAACCCGGGTTCTTCTTGTCGGTGCGGGTGCTCTCACGCCTGTTTAGACGTCGATTCTTGGAGGCATTGGAGCAGGCACACCGCGCTGGCAAATTGCAGCTCTTTGGTGACAGCGTTGGCTTGAAAGATCCCAAGTCCTTTGCCAAGTGGCTAGCGCCTCAGCGCAAGCTCGAATGGGTGGTGTATGCCAAGCGCCCGTTTGCGGGACCCGAAGCGGTGCTGGCCTATCTGGCGCGCTACACGCACCGAGTGGCCATTGCCAACTCTCGACTGGTGGCTATGGATGCGTGCGGAGTGACCTTTAAATTCAAGGACTACCGCGACAAGAGCAACCCGGACAGGCCACGGCACAAGACGATGGCGCTTGGCGCCGATGAGTTCATGCGCCGCTTTCTGCTGCACGTATTGCCCGGTGGCTTTCACCGCATCCGCCACTTTGGCCTGATTGCCAACAACGGGCGCAAGGAGAAACTGGCGCTGGCCCGTGAGCTCTTGAACGTGAAGCCTGAGCTCAGCTGCGAGGTCAAGGCAAGCGAGACCGCCGATGAGCTAGCAGGGGCGAACTTTGTGTGTGCGCACTGCGGTGCGCAGATGATGGTTCTTGAGTCGTTCCTGCGCTGTCATTCAATTCGGGGGCCACCTCAATTGCGAGGTGAACTGTGTTGACAAGCGTGCCGCATTGGCTATGTAGAAGACTGACGATGTCACTTGATACGTCAGATGGGGTAGGCTTGCGTCAAACTGCTCGAGCGGACTTTTTCACACAAATAGGCGGGGCAAATAACGCTCGATTTATTCGCTTGCTGTGCACTTGGCCAGTGGTGTACGCAGTGATCGCGCATCCCGACAACAAGTTGGCACTCAACGGCAACATCAAATCGCCATAGCTCTTCTCTGATCGGGGCACTCGCTTGCCCCGCGGTTTCCTCCCTCGGGGCTTGTACGACGCCCACCCTTACGAATTATCGGGATGCACGTGGCTTGCCTACGCGGGTGGACATCCTACAACCCTAAACAA
>CAIWWN010000096.1 GCA_903916355.1 uncultured Burkholderiales bacterium
AGGAAGACAGTTGATCCTCCACGTCGCGAAATGCGCCAAGAACCTGTTGCTTATAAATCGCCGTCGCCTGTTCCCGTTGTGCGATCACAAAGTCGAGCTGGGCGTTCCGGCGTCCCGCGTCATAGATCGTCTGATTCACACCCGGTCCGGCATACCAGGTCGCGCTGTTGGTGTTCACCAGTGTGGTGATGGAACTGCTTTCGAGCCCTGCTCCTGCGCCTAATACGATGCTGGGGTAGAACGCTGCCTTCGCGACTCCAATGAGCGCGTTCGTCTGCGCGATCCGGCGTTCCGAGCTTGCAATGTCTGGCCGCCGTTGCAACAATTCGGAGGGAATTCCCGTCGGAACTGCCGGTGGATCACCCGCCAGCGGCCGCTCCGCAACACGGAAGTTTGTTGCCGGTTCCCCCACCAAAACTGCAATGGCGTGTTCAAACTTGGCGCGTTGGACTCCCAGGTCAATCAATTGCGCGCGTGTCTGCTCAAGCTGCGTCTGCGCCTGCTCCACGTCACTTTGTGAGGCAACGCCACCCCTGACGCGGACTTGCGTCAAGTCAAGAGCCTGCTGATAGGAACCCATTGTCGACCGCAACAACTCAGCCTGAAGGTCGATCCCGCGCAACTGGAAGTACGTGATCGCCAGTAGGCCCTGCAAGCTAAGACGCGTGCTTGCAAGGTCGGCAGCTGAGGCCTGTGCGCTGGCCGTGCTGGATTCGATCTGTCGCCGAATACGGCCCCAAAAATCCGGTTCCCAAGAGATGCTAAGTGGAATCAAAAAGTCCCAATAGGACGCCGCCGCCGAACCGGCAGCCCGAAGCGGCTTCGTCGCAGAGATGCGATCCCGTGAGGCTCCTACGCCCACCGACACGGTTGGGTACAAAGCAGATGTGTTTACGCGAACCAGGTCGTGCGCCTGTTCGTAGGCATGCAGTGCGGCCTCGATGGACGGGTTTGCCGTGGCACAACGCTGCTCGAGCGCGTTCAACTCATCCTCTTTGTACACGGTCCACCAATCGCTGTGGACTGCCGTGTCAGCTGGACTGGCTGCGGCCCAGTTGCCATTGTGGCCGTTATCACTGTAGGCCGGTGGAGCAAGCGTCGCTGGCGCCTGATAGTTTGGCCCGACGACTTTGCACCCAGCCAGCGTCAAGGCTACAGCCAGCGTTGCAGCCGCGGATAGCTTGCTCGAGATCATTGTGCTGCTCCCGGTTCCTTGTGCGCCGGTACCACGCGGACCTTTTCGCCATCGGTTAAGGAGTCTGGAGGGTTAGAGATCACGCCCTGACCAGGCTTCAGCCCGGTCAGAATCTCGACGGTTGTACCGAAATCTCTACCCGAAGTTACCCGGACCAGGTGTGCGATGCTGTTCTCATCCACGGTCGCGACACGCAGACCGTCCGCCTCCAAAATCACACCGGTCGAAGGAACGATCAAGGCAGGCGCTGCGTTCTTCGTATGGAGATGAACCTCCGTGTAGCTTCCCGGCAGCAGTTCCCCTGTGGCATTACTTACTTCTACTTCGGCCAATAGAGTCCGCGTTGCTGGGTCGACTGCATCGGAGGTCCGAACGAGTTTGCCGTCGAACTTGCGACCTGGAAACTGCGGTAACGTCAGCGTTGCGGCAACCCCATTTTTTGCATCCGGCGAATAGATCTGCGGGACATTGATGAAGACGCGCAGCTTGCTCAGTGCGGAGATTTCGAACATCGCTTTGCTTCCGACAACCGTGCCAGCACCCGCTGTAGTCGTGCTTCCTGTCGCTGAGATCAACTGGCCGACGTCGATATTTCGTGCCGTCACCACGCCGTCGAATGGCGCTAAAATCCGCTCGAAAGACTGCAACTCCTCGAGTCGATGTACGTTTGCTGCAGCAGAGTTCACTGCGGTAACCCTGGCTTGCAGTTGCGCGACCGCATTGTCGGTATCCTGTTGCGATACGGCGTTCTTGCTCATCAAATCCTGATACCGATCGGCTGTTGTCTTTGCAAGTGCGGCATTGCTCTGCGCGGTCGCAAGATCAGCTTTGGCCTGTACCAATTGTTGATCTAGCTCTGGTGTTTCGATGACGGCAAGCAGGTCGCCCTTTTTCACATGGGAGCCGATGTCGTGATACCACGCCTTCACGTAGCCCGGCGTCCGCGCGTAAATCGGAGCCATTGAAAAGGCCTGAATGTTGCCCGGAAGTACGATCTCCTGCGCGGTTTGTTGCAGGACTGGCTGCTCCACTGAGACAGGCGGAGCCGAAGCAGTCTCGGTGTACTTTGCCAGTACAGTGCTTGCGTGTTCGCGCCGCAAAATACCCAGGATCGCAAGCGCGACCGTGACCACAAACACCAGGAACACAGGCGTCAGTACCGAGGCCCGCGAAATCTTCGGCGGCGGATGATGCTGCATGATCTCTGGCTTGTGTTGTGCGTGATCGTCAGTGCTCATAGCGTTGTCCTTTGTCTCATCCTGATTGTTTGAGCTCATGCCGCCGCCTCGTTCGAGGTGCTCGTCTGCATCGTTGCTGAAGTGCGGCTGTTTCGGTGCATTAATGCGAAGAAGACCGGAACGAATGTCAGCGTGCCGAACGTCGCGAGGAGCAACCCGCCGATTACAGCGCGTCCGAGCGGAGCGTTCTGCTCGCCGCCTTCGCCCAGACCCAGAGCCATCGGTACCATGCCGATCATCATTGCCAGCGCCGTCATAATGACCGGACGAAAGCGCGTAAAGCCCGCCGACAATGCCGCATCCAGTGGGCTGAGTCCAGCCTCCATCTGTTCTTTTGCGAAGCTCACAACCAGAATTGAATTGGCAGTCGCGACACCGACGCACATGATGGCACCAGTCAGAGCCGGAACGCTGATATGCGTCCCGGTAAGGAACAGCATCCAGACAATCCCAGCCAGTGCCCCAGGCAGAGCCGCGATGATGATGAACGGATCAAGCCAACTCTGGAAGTTCACGACGATCAGCGCATACACCAGCACAATCGAGAACAACAGGCCGAAGAGCAGGCCAGTAAACGAAGTGCGCATGGTATCGATCTGTCCCCGAACGATGATTTCCGATCCGCGCGGTAATTTGGACTGATACGCGTTCTTGATCTGATCAAT
>CAIWWN010000097.1 GCA_903916355.1 uncultured Burkholderiales bacterium
CAACAATTGCAGCCCCCCTATGCCGATTGCCGGACGCCATCGGCGAAAATACAGGCCATGAGCACCTCCACACACAATGTCGACCCCGCTGAATTGGCCAAGTTCTCTGACTTGGCGCACCGTTGGTGGGACCCTGAAAGCGAATTTCGCCCCCTGCACCAGATCAACCCCTTGCGCTTGGCGTGGATCGATGGCTTGACCCCCTTGGCGGGGCAAAAAGTGCTGGATGTGGGCTGCGGTGGTGGTATTTTGGCCGATGCCATGGCGCGCAAAGGCGCGCAGGTTTTGGGCATCGACTTGGCCACCAAATCCCTCAAAGTGGCCCAATTGCATGCTTTGGAGGCGCAAACGCCAGGGGTGCAATACCGCGAGATCAGCGCGGAAGCGCTGGCGGCTGAGCAACCCGCTCAATACGATGTGGTCACTTGCATGGAAATGCTGGAGCATGTGCCCGATCCGGCTGCCGTGGTCCAAGCCTGCGTCGAATTGGTGAAACCCGGTGGCTGGGTGTTTTTCTCCACTTTGAACCGCAACCCCAAATCATTTTTGTTTGCGATCGTGGGGGCGGAGTATCTGCTGAACTTGTTGCCGCGCGGCACCCACGAGTTCGCCCGCATGATCAAGCCCAGCGAGTTGGCCTTGTTTGCGCGCGCAGCCGGGCTGGAGGTGCAAAGCATGCGCGGCATGCAATACAACCCTTTGACGAAGCATTATTGGATGAGCGACGACACCAGCGTGAACTATCTGATGGCCACACGCAAAGCAGGGGCCTGACATGTTCGAAGGAATCCAAGCCGTCTTGTTTGACCTGGATGGCACCTTGATCGACAGTGCACCCGATCTGGGCGCTGCCGCTGACATAATGCGCACCGTCCGAGGCATGCCCTCGTTGCCCTTGGTTCATTACCGGCACATGGCCGGCGCTGGCGCGCGTGGCATGCTGAGTCTGGCGTTTGACATGACGCCTGACCACCCGGCTTACGACGCCTACAAAGAAGAATTTTTTGTCAACTACGAACGCTGCATGACCGAGCGCACCCATGCCTTTGACGGCGTGCACGACATGATCGACGCCTTGGTGCAGCGCGGTATGCCTTGGGGCGTGGTGACCAACAAGTCCCAGCGCTTTAGCCAGCCCTTGACCCAGGCCATGCCTTTGTTTGCGTCGGCGGGCACGATCATCAGTGGCGACACCACGCCGCACGCCAAACCCCACCCCGAGCCCCTGTTTGAAGCAGCGCGGCGCATGGCGGTGGACCCGACCCGCTGTGTGTATGTGGGCGACGACGAGCGTGACATCGTGGCCGGACATGCCGCCGGCATGCGCACCGTGGCCGCCACCTATGGCTACCTGGGTAGCAAGGGTGACGTCAAGAGCTGGAATGCCCATGTGGAAATTGATTTTCCAACCCACCTCTTGAAATGCCTGGCATAGGCCTAAAATAGGAAGTCTGGGGCTGCATTGGTTTCGACGTAGGTTGGAATCGTGGCGGTGCATGTCGAGGTTCAGTCACCTCGTTAATCAGCTGAAAAAAAACTAACTGCAAACGACGAACGTTTCGCACTCGCCGCTTAATTGCCGGTGAGCCTCACAACAGCAGGCCGATGGGCTGGGCAAGGGGGTCGAAAGACCTCCCGGCTGTGAGGATAATCACATCGGCTGGTCTTGTCCCGGGTACCTTGGGAAAAGATAAGACAATAGGGTACTGGCCGATTGCGTAGTGTGCGCCTGCACGACGTAAAAGGTGAGATCCAAATCAGAACGCTAAACATGTAGATCTGTACGAGGAAGATTGACGGACGCGGGTTCAAATCCCGCCAGCTCCACCAATACCCTGTTTAAAGGCCGCTAAGGATAACCACTTAGCGGCCTTTTTCTTTGCGTTTTCACGGTTTCAAGAAAATGACGTGAATGGCTGTCCCTGATCAGCCAGCACTTTGCAGATCTCGATGCGCCTGCGCTTGCGCCGCAATGGCCTCCCGCGCTTCGGGGCTGAGTCGGTTGAGGTTTTTCAGCTGCATCAGCATGCGCGGGTTTTTGGCCAGCATGTCGGCGTGCCGGTCCATGTAGTCCCAATACAAAGTGGTGAAGGGGCAGGCCGATTCGCCGGTGGACAGTGCGGGGTTGAAACGGCAGCCTTTGCAGTGGTTGCTCATGCGGTCGATGTATTTGCCACTGGCAATATACGGCTTGCTGGCCATCAGGCCGCCATCGGCAAATTGGCTCATGCCCAGGGTGTTGGGCAGCTCGACCCACTCCACCGCATCGACATACACACCCAAGTACCACTCGTGCACGGCTTGGGGCTCGACGCCCAGCAGCAGGGCGTACAGGCCGGTCACCATCAGGCGTTGAATGTGGTGGGCGTAACCGTGCGCCAGGGTTTGCTGGATGGCGTCTCGCAGGCAGGCCATGTCGGTTTGGCCTGTCCAGTAAAACGCCGGCAAAGGCGCTTGGGCGTTTTGTTCATTGCGCTGCGCATACTCCGGCATCTGCGTCCAGTAGATGCCGCGCACATATTCACGCCAGCCTAAGAGTTGACGCACAAAACCCTCGACCGCCTGCAGCGGCGCATGACCTGTGCGAAAAGCGTCCTCGGCCGCCGCCACCACTTCGCGTGGGTTGAGCAGTTTGAGATTCAAGGCGCTGGACAGGTGCGAGTGATACAGCCACAACTCGCCTTCCCACATCGCATCTTGGTACAGCCCAAAACTGGGCAGTCGGTGTGCGATGAACTCCGACAGCGCAACCAGCGCGTGCTCGCGCGTCACCGGCCAGCCAAAGCTGGTCACAGAGCCGGGGTGCTGGGCAAAGCGCTGATTGACCAGCGCCATCACTTCTTGTGTGATGGCGTCCGGCGCAAACCGGCTGGGCGGTGGCAGCAAGCCAGGGCCTTGTTTGGCAAAGCTGCCGCGGTTTTCTGCATCAAAGTTCCATTGATCGCCGACGGGTTTTTTGCCGTCCATCAAGATGCCGGTTTTGTGTCGCAGCTCGCGGTAAAAATATTCCAAGCGCAGTTGCTTGCGCCCGTGGGCGTGCTCGGCAAATTCACGCACCGTGCTGAAGAAGTGGGTGTCGTCCCGAATCTCCAGATTCAAATCATGTTGGCGCGCTACGGCCCGCAAACTTTGCAACACGCGCCAATCCCCAGGGGCTGTCATCACCAACTGCTGGGGTTGCGTCTGCACTATGGCCTTGTCCAATTCACCCGCCAAGGTGCCCGCGTTGTGCGGCGCGTCGAGCGCGGTGTAAAGCACGGGCCAGCCTCGCACCTTAAGGCGCGCCGCAAAGTGACGCATGGCACTCAAGAACACAGTCGTGCGCTGTTTGGCGGAAGTGACATGCGTGGACTCTTCATCCACCTCGGCCATCCAGATCGCGTCACGCTGGGGGTCGAAATCGCGCAACGCCGATGCCTCTTCGTCGAGCTGATCGCCCAAGATCAATACCAGGTGTCGGAGTGGATAAGTCATTGTGGGTTCAGTTAAAAATCAAAACCAAGCTGCTGTTTGGCGGTCTCATTGGGCGCCGCAGCGCTTTTGCGCTGGCCCAATATTTTTCGGGATGCGTGTTTCTCGACGACCGCTTTTTTGCCGGCTTTGACTTCGTCGTTTTGCCGCCTGGCGTGCAACCGTTGTTTGGCTTCGCGCGTGGACTGAGCCAGCTCCACCACGGGCTGTGTGATGTCTGCGCCCGTTTGCATGCCTGAAGTCAGATGCAATTGCTGCGACAGCAACCAAGGTTCAAACAGCGCACTGTCAGGCACGGGACGCAAGTGAGGTAACCAGCGCCGCACAAAAGTGCCGTGCGGGTCATGGTCCTGCGCTTGTTTGATCGGGTTGTACACCCGCGTGGTGTTGATGCCCGTGGTGCCCGATTGCATCTGCAGCTGACTCCAGTGAATGCCCGGTTCATAGTCGAGAAACTGCGTGGCCAGCCACTCACCCACCGGGCGCCAGTGCAACCACAGCTGGTAAGCGGCCACCGAGACCAGCATCGCGCGCATGCGAAAGTTCAGCCAACCGGTTTCGCGCAACATGGTGACGCAGGCGTCCACCATCGGCCAACCGGTGCGGGCCGCTTTGAGGGCTGCAAAATGCGCTTCATTGAAGTCTTGCTCGCGCAGCCCATCGTAGCCCCGGTGCATATTGCGCCATTCGATGGCGGGTTCGCTCTCCAGCTTTTGGATGAAGTGACAGTGCCAATACAAGCGACTGATGAAGGCTGTCAACCCCGCGCTGTGTCGACTCGCCTGGGGCGGCAGCTGGGCGGCGTGGGTACGGGTGCGCTGCACAACTTCACGCAGGCTGATGCAGCCGAATGAGAGATAAGCGGACAAGCGCGAACAGGCATCAGGCGCTGACAGCGGCGACGAGATCCCGCCCCGGTAGCCCAAGCTGCGTGCATGTAAAAAGCTGTGCAAGGTGGCCAGTGCCAAAGGCCGGCCTCCGCGCTGGCGCAGGGGCGGGTTGTGCGTCAGTTGCGCTGGCGCTTGCATTGAAAACGCAGCCGTTGAAGGCGGCTTGAAAAACTGCAAGCTGATGAAGTTTTGCAAAGGCGCCGCCATGTGCTTTTCCCACTCGGCATGCCATAGATTGCGATTTTTCAAACCGCGCACGACC
>CAIWWN010000098.1 GCA_903916355.1 uncultured Burkholderiales bacterium
CTTGATTTTTTTGATTTACCCCTTCACCCAATCGCCTTGGACCATGGGGGCCTGCTCGATTTTGCTGGGCTTCACCCTGGGCGTGGTGCAGCCCATGATCATGAGCACCTTGCACCAAATCACGCCGGTGCACCGGCAGGGCGAGGCGGTGGGCCTGCGCTTGATGTCGGTGAACGCCTCCAGTGTGTTGATGCCTATGCTCTTTGGCGCGGCGGGCGCCCTGGCGGGCATTGGCCCGGTGTTTTGGGTGGTGGGCTTGGTGGTGGGCGCTGGTTCGCGTACGGCCTGGTATCTGCGTCCCAAGCCAGGGGTGCACTAAAAAGCGCGGTGTGAATCAGCCGCCGAGTTGGTAGAAATCACGAATCACCGCCCAGGCTTGTTCGGCATCGTTCACGTAGTGGAACAGTTGCAAATCCTCTTGCTGTATCGTGCCCTCGTCCACCAGGGCCTGGAAATTCACCAGCCGAGTCCAGTACTCGGTGCCAAACAGCAAGATGGGCACCGGTTTGGCTTTGCGCGTTTGCACCAGTGTCAGAATTTCAAACAGTTCGTCCAGCGTACCAAAGCCGCCCGGGAAAGCCAGCAAGGCCTTGGCGCGCATCATGAAATGCATTTTGCGCAGCGCAAAGTAATGGAACTTGAAACTCAAATGCGGCGTGACATAAGGATTGGCCAGCTGCTCATGGGGCAGGGCAATGTTCAGCGCCACAGACGGCGCGCCCACGTCATGCGCGCCGCGGTTGGCGGCCTCCATGATGCCGGGGCCGCCACCCGTGCAAATGTACAAACGCTCTGCCGGGGGCATGGCTTTGCAGGCTTCAGAGGCATGGCGAGCAAAGGCGCGGGCTTGCTCGTAGTACTCCGCGCCGCGCAGGCCTTGTTGGGCCTTTTTCAAAGCTTGGGTGTCTTGGCTGGCTTGCGCCAGGACCATTTCGGCTTGGGCTGTTTCCAACGAGGGAAAACGGGCGCTGCCAAACACCACGATGGTGTGCTCGACACCTGCTGCGGTTTGGTCTAGATCGGGCTTGAGCATTTCCAACTGAAAGCGGATGCCCCGCGCCTCGCGTCGCAGCAAAAATTCAGGATCGGCGAAAGCCAGGCGGTAGGCATTGGGCTCCAGTGGCTCGCCGGCCGCTGCGTGTGCTTGGAGCTCGGCCCAGGCGTCGGCCAGGGGGGAGTCTTTGATGTCTTGGGTGGATTGCATGCTTTGATTGTGGATCAATTTGGCCGGCGTGAAACTGCTTCTTGCGCGACAGCTGCGCAGCAACAAAAAAGGCTCCCTCAGGAGCCTCTTGTCAAGATCGTATAACGATCAGACGCGCTTGCGGTATTCGCCTGTGCGGGTGTCGATTTCGATCTTGTCGCCTTGGGCCACAAACAAAGGCACAGGCACTTCCAGGCCGGTGGCGATTTTGGCGGGCTTCAAGACTTTGCCGGAGGTGTCGCCTTTGACGGCGGGCTCGGTCCAAGTGATCTCGCGCACCACGCTTGTGGGCAATTCCACCGAGATGGCTTTTTCGTTGTAGAACACGACTTCGAGTTCCATGCCGTCTTCGAGGTAGTTCAGGGCGTCGCCCATGTTGGTGGCTTCGACTTCGTACTGGTTGAAGTCGGCGTCCATACAGACATACATCGGATCAGCAAAATAGGTGTAAGTGCAGTCTTTCTTGTCCAGAATGACTTGGTCCATTTTGTCGTCAGCGCGAAACACCACTTCGGTACCGAAGTTGGCGATCAGGCTTTTGAGCTTCATGCGCACGGTGGACGAGCCACGGCCGCCACGTTGGTATTCGGTGCGCAGCACGACCATAGGGTCTTTGCCGTGCATGATGACGTTGCCGACGCGAATTTCTTGAGCGGTTTTCATAGGATTTGAATCTGAAATGAAGAGAGGTGGCCTTGAGCCAAGCCCACTATTCTAACCTGTGAGGGCGGTTTGTCCCTGAGGGCTTGCCTGGTGTCTCAATCCCGGGTGGTCAAGCCATGCGCCAGAGCGCCCAGCCCGATGCCGCCCAAAGCCCGCAGGATGTCGGTGTTGCCCGTACCCAAAGCGGCTATTGCCGGGCCGGGGCAGACACCCGAGAGGCCCCAGCCGATGCCAAAAATGGCCGAACCGATCACGGTCTGGCGGTTCCAGCGGGCGGGCTGAGTCAAGAACTGACCGCCCAGCAGCGGGCGGGCCAACACGCGTGGAAAGCCTTTGTAGGCCAGCATAGCCAAGCCCGCCGCGCCGCCCATGACCAGCATCAGGCCCCAGTCTTTAAACAGCAAAAAGCCAATGACCACCTCGGGCTGGACCATGGTGGCGAGTGACAGGCCAAAGCCAAACAGCGCACCGGCCAGCAAGGTGATCAGCGCTTTGGGCAGGGTGAGGGTGTGTGGGTTCAAAGCTGGTGTACTCATGCCTGGCTCCAAGCCATCAGGTTGGCGGTCAAAAATGCAGTCGCCATGAAGGTCAGCACTGCGCCAAGCGACGGCCACTGCAAAGCACCCAGCCCGCAAATGCCGTGACCCGAAGTGCAACCATTACCTAAACGGGCGCCGTAGCCGACTAAAAAGCCACCCACCAATAACTGCCATGCGGGCACGCTGGTGTGCTGCGCCTCACCACCGGCCAAAGCAAAACGCCACGCCAGCGCGCCCAACACCACGCCCAAGGCATAAATTACCCGCCACTGGCGGGATTTGAGAAAACGCTCTTGCTGGAAAAAAGAACGCTTGAGCACGAACGACCAGCTGCTGGAAAAAACGCTGCTCATGCCGCCGACCCAGCCGTTGAACAAGTACAACAGCGCCACGCCAGTGCCTATGCACAAGCCGCCCAACAAATACTGCTGCCATCCGAAAGGGAATAGGGTGTTGAAAATAGACATCGGTTGATTATCTGGGAGGGTTGGCGCGTTCTTAGTTTTGTGTCTTAGTTTTGTTGACCTAACGTACCAACTCGCGTACGATGTGCAAAAAAGGAACGCATCATGCAAACACTCTCAGCGAGCGATGCTCGAGCTAACTTCTATCGGTTGATGGATCAAGCAGCGGAGTCACACCAGCCTATCGCCATCACGGGCAAGCGCCATGACGCAGTTCTGCTGTCTGCGCAGGATTGGCAGGCCATCCAAGAAACGCTTTACTTGCTTGCGGTACCGGGTATGCGCGAATCCATCAAGGAAGGTATGGCCGAGCCCATTGACTCTTGCGGCAAGGAGCTTGATTGGTGAGCTGGAAACTGGTGTTCAGCAAACACGCCCAAAAAGATGCACCCAAACTGGCCTCGGCCGGGCTCAAGCCAAAAGTCCAGGAGCTTTTGGCGCTGATTCAAGTCAATCCTTTTCAGAATCCTCCGCCCTATGAAAAGCTCGTGGGTGATTTGGCAGGGGCCTACTCACGTCGAATTAACATCCAGCACCGTTTGGTTTACGAGGTGTTGCCAGAGCAAAACACCGTCAAGGTGTTGCGGATGTGGTCGCACTATGAATGATCAACTGGTTGCATAGACCCTCTTGCTGCCGCAACCTTTGGCGTGCGGCCAGCAAGCATTCACGCCATTCCGTCAGCGTACCTGTGTCGAGTAGAGGCACGGCCGTATCCTCAACGCCATTCCAAACCCGGTGAAACTGCCGCAGGCTCACCGGCGCTTCTAGCCAGTCCAAAAAAGCTTCCAATTTGGCGTGGTGGGCGTTGTCGTCTTGCGGGTAGATGTGCCAGATGAAGGGTTGACCAGCCCACAGGGCGCGCACCAAGGAGTCTTCGCCGCGCACGAAGTTGAGGTCGCTGGCCCAGAGCATCTCGTCGAAGTCGTTCTGGTTGGTGTAGGGCAGGGCGCTCCAGCTGGGGGGCACAGGCACCTGAGACAGTGCTTGTTGCACAGCCGCCAAAGGTCGCCCGGGGGTGACGAGCAGGTGGTGCGGCGTACCGGCCAGTTGCGTCAGCAGCTGGGGGAGGGCTGCGGGTTCGTAGCAAAACAGACTGATCAGCAGGGCGCTGGGCGCCAAGTCTGGGGCGTGCTGAGCGCGCCAAGCAGCTCGTTGGCCGCTGGCTGTAAACGCTTGTTGTCTTTCCATCAAGCCGACCTCGCGCAGCAGGCCGCCCGTGTCTTGCGTGAACCCCGGGTAGAAAAAGTGTTTGGTCCAGCCCTTGGCCGGGCCGCTCATCACCGGTGAGGGCAGGCCGTGCATGCGCGGCACCCAGCTTTCCGCGCTCAGGTATTCGAGGTTGATCCAAGCGGGTTGTTGCTTGCGCGTGGCGGTGGCGTGGGCCACAAAGGCTTCGGGCAGGGTGCAGCCAAAGGCTTCGATCCAAATGTCGGCGGTGGGCAGGGTGGCCAGCAAGTCGGGTTCGCTGGCGTCGGCCCAGGGCAGAACCTGGATGCCCGGCAGGCTGTTGCGCAACCCGTCAGGGGCCATCCAGCCCAGCGCCGAGGCGTCGTCCACCCACAAGCGCACCGACTGCCCAGCTTGCGCCAGTTGCCTGGCCAGGCGCCAACACACGCCCAGATCGCCGTGGTTGTCGATGACGGTGCAAAAAAGATCCCAGGTGCGGCGCGTGTTCATGGTGGGGGATTGTCGCAGTGCTCAGGGCCAGGGCGTGTTTCAAGGTGACAATACGCGCCATGACAGCGGTACACGACGAATCCTTGCTGGCCCAGGTGGCCGCGCTCCCGGCTTTGCCGGGGGTCTACCGCTATTTTGATGCGCAGGACCAATTGCTTTACGTGGGCAAGGCGCTGAACCTCAAGCGCCGCGTCTCCAGCTATTTCCAAAGAGACCATGGCGGCACGCGGATTGGCCACATGGTCAGCAAGATCGTGCGCATGGAGACCACCGTGGTGCGCTCCGAGGCCGAGGCACTGCTGCTGGAAAACAACCTGATCAAGACCTTGAACCCCAAGTTCAATATCTTGTTCCGTGACGACAAAAGTTACCCGTATTTGAAAATGACCGGGACGGTGTCGCCAACTGCGAGGCCTAAAACCGGTAAAGCAGAAACTGGCGTTTCGCCTTTGTTTTTCTCACGCTTGGCGTATTACCGCGGTGCAGTAGAGAAAAAGCACCATTATTTTGGGCCGTTCCCGAGCGCTTGGGCTGTGAAAGAGTCCATTCAGTTATTGCAAAAAGTGTTTCGTTTACGCACTTGTGAAGACACTGTGTTTGCCAATCGCTCGCGGCCTTGCTTGTTGTACCAAATCAAACGCTGCTCGGGGCCTTGCGTGAACATGATCACGCCCGAAAACTATGCCCATGATGTGCGCAATGCCGAGAAGTTTTTGCGCGGCGAAACCCAAGTGGTGCTGAAAGAGTTGGAGGCGCGCATGATGGCGCACGCGGACCGGCTGGAATTTGAACAGGCCGCCGAAGCGCGCAATCAAATGACGGCTTTGTCGCGCGTGCTGCACCAGCAATCGGTGGACACGGTCACCGATACCGATGTCGACATCCTGGCCGTGAAGGTCCAGGGTGGCCGCGCTTGTGTCAACCTGGCCATGGTGCGCGGTGGGCGTCATTTGGGGGACCGGCCTTATTTTCCATCGCATGTGGACGATGCCCATGCGATTGCGACACTGATGCAAGAAGAGGGAGAGCAAGCTGACGAAGTGGACCGCGCCAAAGCGGTGGAAATCCAAGTGCTGGAGGCTTTTATTGCCCAGCATTACCTGGGTGTGCCGGTGCCGCCGGCCTTGATCACCAGCGAAGCGGTGAACAAGCATTTGATCGAGGCGGTGTCTTTGCAAAGCGGTGTCAAGGTCTCGGCGGTGCACAGCCCGCGTGAGCAACGCCGCGTCTGGTTGGAGATGGCCGAGAAGAACGCAACCATTCAACTCGCCCGTTTACTGGCGGAAGAGGGTTCACAGCAAGCGCGCACACGCGCATTGGTCGAGGCGCTGGATCTCGCACCCGACGATATTGACGCCCTGCGCATGGAGTGCTTTGACATCTCGCACACGGCGGGCGAGGCCACACAGGGTTCTTGCGTGGTGTTTCAAAACCACAAAATGCAAAACAGCGAATACCGCCGCTACAAGATTGACGGCATCACGCCGGGTGACGATTACGCGGCCATGCGTCAAGTGCTGATGCGGCGTTACGGCAAATTGGCCGAGGCGATTCGTGTCGGTGAATCGAGCGCGCGCATGCCCGATGTCGTGCTGATCGATGGCGGCAAAGGCCAAGTGTCGATGGCGCGTGAGGTGTTTGAAACCCTGGGGCTGGACTTGGCTTTGATTGTGGGCGTTGAAAAAGGCGAGGGCCGCAAAGTGGGCCTGGAAGAGTTGGTGTTTGCCGATGGCCGAGAAAAAGTCTATTTAGGCAAAGACTCCGCTGCATTGATGCTGGTGGCCCAGGTGCGCGACGAGGCGCACCGCTTTGCCATCACCGGCATGCGCGCGCAGCGGGCTCGGGTGCGGATGGGCGGCAGCAGCATTGAGGAAATTGCCGGCGTCGGACCCAAAAAACGCGCCCGCCTGCTGCAGCGTTTTGGCGGCGTGCGGGGGGTGGAAAGCGCGAGTGTGGAAGACTTGATGTCGGTCGAAGGCATTTCGCGCGATTTGGCTGAAAGTATTTACAACGCCTTGCACTGAGCCGCCGAGCTGACCCCTTGGCCGTGCCACAATAAGCCACCCATGTTTTACACCATTCCCACCCTCATGACCTTGGCGCGCATTGTCGCCATTCCGCTGATTGTGGCCGTGTATTACCTGCCCATTGCCCCAGAAACCCGCAACCTGGTAGCTACCAGCATGTTTGTGGTGTTTGCCATCACCGACTGGCTGGACGGCTATTTGGCCCGCAAATTGAATCAAACCTCCGCCTTTGGTGCATTTTTGGACCCGGTGGCGGACAAGTTTTTGGTCTGCGCCGCGCTGTTGATGCTGGTTGACATGCACCGTGTGCATGTGCTGGTGGCGCTGGTCATCATTGGGCGCGAGATCGCGATTTCAGCTTTGCGGGAGTGGATGGCCCAGTTGGGCGCCAGCAAAAGCGTGGCGGTGCACATGGCGGGCAAGCTCAAGACCACCGTGCAAATGGTGGCGATCCCTTTTTTGCTCTATGACGGCATGCTGTTCAATTGGATCGATACCCGGCAATGGGGCGACATCTTGATCTGGGCCGCTGCCGTGTTGACCATTTGGTCGATGGTCTATTACATGCAAAAAGCCCTGCCGGAAATTCGTGCGCGCGTGAAATGAGCAGTTCCGACGATCGCAGCGCTTGGGTGCGCGCCATGCCTGCTGTGTTTGTGCTCATTTGGAGTACGGGCTTTATCGTGGCGCGCTTTGGCATGCCCCATTCCCCGCCCTTTACATTTCTGTTGATCCGTTATCTCCTGTCCATGGCCTGCTTTGTGCCCTGGATCC